>JBDHDY010000698.1:0-2563 GCA_039591275.1 Gemmatimonadota bacterium
AACATACGTGTGCACAGTCGACGGGGGGCTCACAGCAGAAGGATGGTATGCAGGCCTCCGTGCCGGGCGAGCCTTCGTTTCCAATGGCCCGCTCGTGGAGCTTTCGGTGAACGGCGTGATCCCAGGAGGCGATATCCACCTTGCGGACCCTGCGGCGGTCGAGGTCAACGCGTCCATTCAATCCATCGTGCCCCTGCAACGCCTCCTGCTGATGGTCAACGGCGAAGTAGTCGACGAGCTCACACCTTCAGGAGACCGCAGACAGCTGGTGTATCGCGCCGATGTCGAAGTGAGTCGCAGCGCCTGGCTACATCTGATAGTCGAGGGCGACCCGCAGGAGCGTTTTCCCCTCGACGCCGGCTACGCACAGGCCTTCACCAACCCCGTGTGGATCAGCGTCGAGAATCAGCCGGTGAGGAATCGCAGTGCCGCCGAGTATGGAATTCGCTGGATCGATAAGCTCGAAGCGCTGGCGAGGGCGTGGCCGGGCTGGCGCTCGGATGCGGAGATGCAGCATGTATTCGGCCAGTTTAAAGAGGCTCGACAAGTGTATCGCCGCCTTTCCGAAGAAGCAGGGGCTGACCCCGACTCGCCCGCGGCACGGTTACTACAGTCATCCGTCGAGGGCTACACGGCACAGCCCGCCGAGTGCGGGCGTCCCTAGTTTCGGCATTGGATACGCAAATGCGGCACCGCAGCGTATCATACTCCCAAGTCCCCTTCCGTCGATCCTGGACCGCTCCGCTCTTGGCTCCGGTGGCCCTGGTGAGCAATGTCGCAGTAATGGCCAGCGTGTACATTCCGTGGCGAACAGCGCGGATTCGGTGGATCCCGCCGCTCGCCGATGTAACGCAGTCGATCGCCGACAGCAACCGCCCATTGATCTATTACAGCTGGCACGCCTACGAGCCGTTTTTGCTACTGGCCTTTCGCGACATCGCAACACAATGGATCCCACACGCCATAGGTCACGACGGGATCGCTTCACGGTCACTGCAGCACGCGGTTGCTTGGTTAGGTGTTCCGGTGTGGGTATATCGTAGACGGTCACCCGTCACACCAACACAGCAGATCATCCAGCTGGTAATGGAGCAACGGCGCCACGTTGCTCTCGTCCCGGACGCCGGTGGTCCTTATGGTTCCGTCAAACCGGGGCTGGCCGAGATCGCCCGTGCGGTCGATGCGTGGGTCATTCCAGTTGTCGTGCGAGCGCGAGGCCGCCTCGGCATCCGCCGCCCATGGCGTTATGGCTTTCCCCTTCCTTTTTGCTCAGTCGACGTGCACTCGGGTGAGCCGCTTGAGGGTCGCATTGCCGGCGTAGACCGTTTTCAGCTGGCTCTCGAGGCGCTGGAAACACGCCTGGGGCGAGACGGAGAATGATATGCGATTGTGGATTCGCGATCGGCGATTGGAGATTTGGTGCAGGGAGCTCGACCGCACGAAGTCTTGGGCTCTTCCCGAGAACAATCACGGGCGGTCAAAGCCGGCACAGCGAGACCGGCGACCTGTTGCTGGAGAGGTGAGCGCACAGCTGCACGGTCCCCAGTGAACCGTACGATCAGGGCTGGAGCGGATTGGCGCGGATAAAGAGAGAGGGCCACCACCTACCAAAGGAAGGCGGCGTGTGTTCCTCCACTAAACACCGTCGAGCGCGAAGGGTTCTACGGACGAGCCCTTGCCGTGGGTTCGGTCGGGAGCGCGATTGAGCCAGCCCAGTAACAGCTGAGAGCTGCATTCAGCTCTGAGCACGTGCTTTCGCATTCCCCCTCGGTGTAATCGTGATACCGAAAGGTCTCATCGGAGTAGACGGCTACGCAATCAGCAACTCCGCCTCCGCAGCCGGCGTTGAGCAGGACTACGAGCATCAGCAGCAGGGCTGCGGTTGCCACGCCAACGGACCAAGTCAGGCGGTGCGTCATGGTTCCTCCTGGACGGTGTTATTCGGCCGATTATGGCGCGCACACGTCAGGGTGTCCATGCTGAAACGTGCGGCCGAGCGCGTGGCCCCAAGGCATCATTTGCCGACCCAGGGCGACCGCTTCAGCCGTTCGCCCGTTAAGATTCTTGAGAGACCCTTCCTCGGCCTGGTGCAGGCCCGTACGACATCGTCATACTCGGCGGTCGCGTGATGGACCCGGAGACCCAGCTCGACGCCGTGCGAAACGTCGGGATCAATGACGGGGCAATTGCCACCGTCACCCCCGCCTCCATCAGTGGACGCGATACGATAGACGCAACGGGATTCGTGGTAGCACCCGGCTTCATTGATTTGCATGGGCACGGGCAGGACTCGGTCAGCAACAGGCTTCAGGCACTCGACGGAGTGACCACCTCGCTGGAAATGGAGATAGGGGTTTATCCGGTTGCAGCGTGGCTCAGCTCACGCGAAGGCAGGGCCCCCATAAATTACGGAGCGACAGTGAGCCATGCCGGCGCCCGAATGAAACTTCTTACCGATATCGACATCGGTCACTTCGCGGTCCAGCCCGCTGGCAGTGACATAATGAAGGTGTGGAGCGGGGAGCATATCTACCAGCAGCTGAGCGACGAACAGATAGGTCAG
>JBDHDY010000699.1:0-2274 GCA_039591275.1 Gemmatimonadota bacterium
CCCCGGCGCGGAAAACCCCGACACTCTCACTCCCGCCCGACCCGACAGACACGAGTTCGCAGCGACGCTATGATTGCCACTTCCGGATGTCTTCGCGCAGTTGTGGCGCGTTGCCGCACTCGGTGCGGATCAATCACACTAGCTTGGAGGGTGCCATGAGTAGCAGATCCGTATGGAAGATACCGGTAGCCGCCGCTGCGGCTCTGGTGTTGGTCGCGTGCTGGGACACAGGCCAGGTCGTTGAGCCAAATTCCGACGCGGCCTCGTTCAAGGTTTCGCCCGAACTGGTGAGTCCAGGTGCCGTCTACGTCATGACCAATGACCCCGCCGGCAACGAGGTGTTCGTTTTCAACCGTGCAGGAGACGGCGTACTTACACCCGCAGGGACCTTCGCCACCGACGGCGTGGGGAGCGGAGGAGGACTTGGCAACCAGGGCGCAGTTGTGCTGAGCGGGGACAACCGCTGGCTTTTCCTGGTGAACGCGGGCAGTCACGAGATCTCATCCTTCGCCGTCCGGCCGGACGGCCTCGAGCTCGTCAGCACGGTGTGGTCTGGAGGCATGAGGCCCGTAAGCCTCACGGTGCACAAGAACCTGCTCTACGCACTCAATGCGGCCGGAGCCGGCAACATTGCGGGCTTCACGGTCGGCCAGAAAGGGGCATTGGCCCCGTTAGCCGGTTCAATCCGACCTCTCAGCGGCGCACCGGTGACCGCGGCAGCCCAGGTACAATTCAGCCCCGATGGTCGCTTTCTCGTGGTCACGGAAAAGGCGACCAATACCATCGATACGTACCTGGTGGGCAGTGACGGATTACCCAGTCCTCCCAACCCGCAGCCCTCGAACGGTGCGACACCATTCGGCTTCGACTTCGGGTTGCGGGGCGATTTGATCGTGTCGGAGGCATTCGGAGGTGGGCCCGGTTTGGCGGCGGCTTCGTCCTATCGCATCGGGGCGGACGGGACGCTTCACTTGGTCAGCGGATCGTTGGGCAACACGCAGACCGCGGCATGCTGGGCAGTGGTCACTCAGAACGGACGGTTCGCCTACACGGCCAACACGCCAGCCGGGTCCATCTCGGGCTACCGGATCGGCAAGGACGGCAGTCTGAGTTTAGTCGATGCTGATGGCCTCACTGGGGTATCTCACTCGCCTCTCGATGTTGCGCTGAGCAACAACAGCCGATTCCTGTACGCGTTCAACAGCGGAGAGGGCACAGTGAGTGCGTTCCGAGTTGAAGCCGACGGCGGCCTCACGCACATAGGTGACACCGACGCGGTGCTCGTGCCTGGCGTCGCCAACGGGATCGCCGCCCGCTGAGAGCATTCCGAGGAGGGGCCTCGCGTTGCTCTTTGAGGTCCCTCCGCGACGGATCACGGGTGTGAGTGTGAGGAAGCCAACATCACAAAAGATGTGAACGAGCTGCGGGAGTGGCGTGCGCTGACTGGCGGCGTGGGCGTGCCGGTCGTCGCCCACGGGAAGGATTTCGTGATCGGTTTCAGCCCTGAGCGGCTCGAGATGATGCTAGAGTGCTGCAAGAACACCACACCGGTGGACATGCCAGGCGATTGAGTGCATCATCCCTCCGGACAGTAAGCGGGTCTTCCTGTAAGCAGCAGAGGCGTTTCCGACGGCCGACAGAATATGCGGTTGCGGAACGCAAATTGCTGCTAGGGCGCAGCGAACTCCTACCTCACGACTGCAATCTGACAAACCGGAGTCCTCGCCGCGACCGTCCGACTCCAAAGGACTGTGATGATGACTAACCTGAATCAGAATACCCGGCTGGCGGCCGTCACTTGCCTGGCCGCGCTGGTGGCATTCGCCACCGCGTGCGACGTTGTGTCGGCGCCGGAGGCCGAGGTGGCGCCACCGAGCAGTGTTTCCGCGCAACAAAGTAAGCCCAATGGACCCTGGCCCACCGACGAGCAACAGATTTCACTGGAGGGCCTGCGGAGTTACGAGCAGCTGTGGAAGACGCTCGAGCGGATGGAGCACTCGGCAGCGGGCGCGTTCCAGCTCGGCCCAGCACCCCGCACGAGCAACACCGGACGCAACATTCCAGTTGTCACGATTGGCAACGGCCAGCAGCACGGCAACGAATTCGTCGTGAGTGAAGCCATGATCGAGCTGATCCGGGATCTCTCGGACAACTCAAAAGAGTCCAGAGCGGTCCGCAACGCAGTGACACTCACCGTAGTGCCGCGGGTCAACGTCGACGGGTTCGATGCTGACATTGAGGACGCATGGGGCACCACGCCTCCGTGGCGACAGA
>JBDHDY010000700.1:0-2083 GCA_039591275.1 Gemmatimonadota bacterium
GCCCTCTTCGTATACCTGGAGATCGAGTCTTGGTGATTACAGACATATCAGGTTATGTAATCAACAACGGCGGGGATTTTCCAGCTGGGTTTGTTTCTTTGCAACTATTGGCGGTGAAGCAAGGAGAGTTCACTGTAATGTATGAAGCTGTTTCGGAGAAGCTCTTTAATAGTGAGATGGTATATGTGAATGAGAACTTAACTTCTGGCGTTGTTATTGGTTCAAATGCCGTTCTATGTTTGAGGGGTTTATTTACGTCACCAGGAGGAGGAGGATTTGTTGCTGATATTTTAACGGCAAGGGTCACTGGTTACTTTATGGATGCTAACTGATTGATCGGTTGAATAATCAGATCTTGATTTCGGATTTGGGTCTACCATCGAATTTCGTGAGGAATAGGCTGTTGTGATTTCGCAGTGGGTATGTGCGAGAACTGGCGGCAGCGAGTTATCCACATATCCAGTGCGGTGGCGGCAATTTTCCTGGCATCGCAGGTGGTGGGTGCGGTAGTTGGCGGCTAACCTGACGCCGACGGGGGTGTGGCTGTTTGGGTCAGTGGTCCGGCTTGCTGGACTCACCCCTTGTGAAATGCCGCCCCCGTCACCTGCATCATCCGACGGGTCGACCGGGATGGTGCCGATCGCTGGCGATCGTGGCTCTGCAGGTAGACGAGACCGACGGATGATCCGACGGACTTGTTCGCTGAAGGAGCGATCTATGTCGAACCCCCAATCTTTGCAATTGCGTGTCGGCGTCGATGTCGGCTCGCGGTGCCACTCTGTTGCCATCGGCCTCGCGGACGGCCGCCTGCTCGAGGAATTCGAGATCCTGCATACGGCGGTGGGATTCCAGGATTTCTTCTCGCGGATCGAGGGGCACGCCAAGACCCATCCCTATCCGATTGCCGTCGCCATGGAAGGCTACAACGGCCACGTCCGGCCGCTTGACAGCCTGGTCAGAGCCCGGGGCTGGCGGCTGTTCAATGTCAACAATCTGAAGCTGGCCCGCTTCAAGGAGATATTTCCGGCCGCCGCCAAGAGCGACCGGATTGACACCCGCAAGACCCTGGAGCTGTTCCAGCTCCGCGATCACCTGCCGATGGCCGGCGATGTGCTTCAGGAAATCATGGCAACCCCCGAGGAGAACCACATCCTCAAGCGCCTGTCGCGGCGGCGCCGCCGCCTGGTGAACGAACGGGTGCGCGTGGTCAATTCTGTGCAGGCGGATCTTCAGGCCGTCGCGCCGGGACTTTTGCAGATCACCCGGTATGTCGGCAACCTTTGGTTCCTGACCTTTCTGACCTGCCGCAAGGACTTGCGCAAGCTCGCCCGGGTGCGCCGAGCGAGCCTGCTCAAGCTGCCCGGCATCGGCCCCACCTACGCTGATCGCATCCAGGCTTGGCAGAACGGCGCCTGCTTCGGCCACGATGCCCGCTTGGTCGGCGACATGATCCGCCAGGACGCCGAACGGATCCTTGAGTTGAACCGGCAGATCAAGGCCTTGGAAGTCGAGATGGCGCGCATTGCCGCCAAATCGACCATCGCCTGTCAGCTCGCTTCCATCCCGGGATATGGCTCGGTCTGCGCCGCCGAACTGGCTGGCGAGATCGGCACCATTGCACGCTTCCGGAGCGAGTCTAGCCTGGCCTTATATCTCGGCATGGCCCCGCTCGATCACAGTTCCGGCAAGTTCCACGGCTCAAAGGCACCAAAGCACGTCAACGCCCGCGCCAAGGCGGCGATGATGGCCGCCGTCGATCACCATCGCAAACGGGTCCCGCAATCGCAGCGCTACTACGAGAAAAAGCGCGCCGAAGGCAAGAAACACAATCAAGCCATCCGCGCCCTCGGCCGACACCTCTGCCGCGTCATCTTCAAGATGCTCAGCCAAGAGCGCACCTACAGGATCGATCCCTGACCAAGAATTCTAAACTCTTTCAAATTCCCTCTTCCAATTTCCAGCGGGATGTTCAAACGCGGACCTCCTGACCCGCCGCCCGAGAGGTCTACTTTCGGTGGGAAAGCCGACATTCTGAGAAGCGAAACGGACATCAATCTCTGTATGTCCGAAGTTCGGGGATAAG
>JBDHDY010000701.1:0-2079 GCA_039591275.1 Gemmatimonadota bacterium
ACAGCGCTAGGAGCCTGTCCCAGTAATCAGTTGAGGAGGGGTTGACGGCAGGTGGCCAGTTTGATCAACTGGGGCCATGGCGAAGACCTATCGACCCTGGGACATCGACCAGAAGTGGTTGTTGCCGCCTTCCATCCACGACTTCGTGCCACCTGACCATCTGGCTCACTTCGTGCGCGAGACGGTCCGGGAGTCGCTGGACCTGACGGGGATCCTCGAGGAGTACACAGAGGAGCGAGGCTATCCGCCGTATCACCCGGCGATGATGACGGCTCTGTTGCTGTACGCGTACTGCCAGGGCGTCTATTCATCACGACGGATCGCGCGGGGCTGCGAGCAACGGGTGGACTTCATGGCAGTGACGGGACTGCAGAAGCCGGATCACCGGGCCGTAGCGCGTTTTCGTCTGCGGCACCTGAAGGCCCTGGAGGGCCTGTTCCAGCAAGTGCTGCGGCTGTGCCAACGAGCCGGTCTGGTGAAGATGGGGCACGTCTCACTGGACGGCACGAAGATGAAGGCGAATGCGTCGAAGCACGCCGCCATGAGTTACGACCGGATGAAGAAGGCGGAGAAGGAGTTGGCGAAGACGGTGCGCGACTGGATGGAGCAGGCCGCGGCGATCGACGAGGCCGAGGATGAACTGTACGGCGCCGACCAACGTGGCGATGAGTTGCCGGCCTGGGTGGCGAACAAGAAGAAGCGACTGGAGAAGATCCGCCAGGCCAAGGAGGCGTTGGAGGCCGAGGCCCGTGAACGGGATCGGGCTGGCGGCCTCGACCCGGATGATCCCCCGAAGCGGCGGCCGGGGCGTCCGGCGAAGTCACCGCGTCGACCGGGCGAGCCGCAGGGCAACGCCCAGAGGAACTTCACCGACCCGGACAGTCGCATCATGCGCACGACGCATGGCTATCAGCAGTGTTACAACGCGCAGGCTGCGGTCGATGCCGAGAGTCAGGTGGTCGTGGCCTGCGGTCTGACGAACTCGGCGAGCGATCAGAAGCAGCTGAAGCCGGTGGTGGCGCAGATCAAGGCCAACACGGGGCGTCAAGCGCAGGAACTCTCGGCGGACGCGGACTACTGCTCCGAGGACAACCTCAAAGAATTGGCACGACGCCGGATCCGCGCCTATCTGGCCACGGGTCGGCAGGTTCACGGCGACGCGGATGCCACGGGACGCCACCGTCTTCCCACACCGGGAACGCGTCGCCGAGCGATGTGGGCGCGGCTCCGCCAGGGAGGGTTCCGAAGCCGTTACCGGCTCCGCAAGCACACCGTCGAGCCGGTCTTCGGTCAAATCAAGGAAGCCCGTGGGTTGCGCCAGTTCCTGCTGCGCAGTACCGCGAAGGTCACCGCCGAGTGGTCGCTGCTGTGCACAGCCCACAATCTGCTGAAGTTGGCGCACGCCCGGCGTTGACCGCCGGACTCCCGCTACTTCGCCGGCCCCCTTCATGGGCCAGTGGCCGACCGTCTTGATCGAGGCGGACTCTTCAGCTCTTACTGACGCAGGCTGCTAGCCCGCTCTTCTCACCAGAGTGAGAGTTTCCGTTACCGACGGCCTCCTCAGGGGAGAGGAGGTCGTCGCGTGCCGTGCGATCGGTAACCGCAGGGTGGGATGGGTCGGATCGGGGCAAAGAGAGGGTGCAGCAGCAACGTGTAGGCCGCTGCCGATCAGACCTCTCCCCGCAGAGGGTTTCAAGGTAACAGGATGGCCGGGCGATGTTCGGTTCAGCAGCGCAAGGGTACGGCCCGCAGGTTGGTGTAGACCTGCGCAAAGAGATCGGCGTACGGTGAGCTGCTGGCGAGGGACACCCAGACCTTGCGCACCGTGACCCGGATCTGGGCGCCGATCTTCAGCAGCTTGAGACGGATGGTGTGGCATTGGGCCCGCGCCAGAGCGGTGCCCTTCAAGCCCAGGCGTCGCAGGCTCTGCAGGAGCACATAGGCGATCGAGGAGAACCACAGCCGGATCTGATTGGCGCGCATGGTCGCCGCACTGGTCCGGTCGGCGAACAGATACAGCTGTTGCTCCTTGATGCGATTCTCCATGTCACCGCGGGCGCAGTACAGATCCTCGTACAG
>JBDHDY010000702.1:0-2242 GCA_039591275.1 Gemmatimonadota bacterium
CTTCACCATGTCTCAGCAATTAAACTGAGCGTTCGGCTGTCGGGTCGGAGGGGGCGCGCCGCAGCGCTGGCCCCCGTCCGCCACTCAAACCGGACATACAGTTTTCCCGTATCCGGCTTTCACAAAGGCGTGATTCAACCTCTCGGCTTGACAGAAGGAATCAGCGATACAAGGTTTACCAGACCAAACTCGCCGTAGAGTGTCGATGTCGGCAACGTCTTCCAGCCCGCACAGCGCCACCGTTTGTGGCGATGAGACCAGATACGCCTCACAATCCAACGGTCAAGTCCATTGAAGAGCTTGCGGACATGAGCCTTGCAATAGTACAAACCCCAGCCGCGAATGATCGGATTGATGTGGTCGATCAGCTCCTGTGTACGGATGGGAGCCTTGCGATGCGTGCGCCGTCGAATTTGATCCTTGAAGTGCTCGAGCGACTTCTGACGCGGGATCGCGTAGAGCGCACCAGAACGCGCCCCACTGCGAATCTTCTCGGAAGATAACTGCAGGGGACGACTCCCCCGCTTGATCTTGTAACCAAGAAACTCGAACCCGTGCCGCACATGCACGACTCTAGTCTTCTCCCGATTCAGAACGACGCCAAGCGCTGCCAGAACCTTAGTGGCCTCAGTCAGGACACGTTCGGCTTCCGTCCGACTGCGACACGTCACAACCCAGTCGTCTGCGTAGCGCGTCAACCGATAGCCACGCCGGCGCATCTCTCGATCAAACGGAGTTAAAAGGATATTACTGAGGATCGGGGAGATCACGCCGCCTTGCGGTGTCCCTTGCTCGGTTGGCAGTCGTTTTCCTTCCGCCATGCAGCCCGCTTTAAGCATCTGGCGAATAAGACGGAGGACGCGGCTGTCCGACACGCGCCGGGCAACGAGAGTGAGAAGCTTCTCATGGTCTACGGTTCCAAAGAAGTTGGAAAGATCCGCATCCACGATCCACTCGCGACCCGCTTCGATCTCCTTCCAGATCTTACGTAAAGCATCCTTCGCCGACCTTCCTGGGCGGTATCCAAAGCTGGCATCATCAAACACCGCTTCGAAGATCGGTTCCATCCGGTTCTGCAACGCCTGCTGACATACTCGGTCGTAGATGACCGGGATGCCGAGCGGGCGAAACTTGCCCGGTTGTCCGGCCTTGGGAATGAGTTTCTGGCGAACAGGAAGGGCACGATAGCGATCACTCCTGAGCTCCTCGTGGAGTCGATTGAGGTGCATTTCAAGTTGCTCTTCGAAATCCTCCAGACTCTGCCCATCGATGCCACCGGCTCCCTTGTTCCGCTTCACTCGTTGCCAAGCCAGCTCCAAGTTCTTCCGCTTGTAAACCTTGTCCACCAGAGAGTGGACCTTCCGCTCACCGGTCGGGTTCAGCCAATCTGACAGTCTCCTCGGACAATCACTTCTGGGTCTTTCGCTAAAGGAACTTATCCGCGTCATCGTCCTTACTCCTCTGCCAACTTGGTTGTCGCCAACCGCCTTTGCCAGCCGCCTTCCCCAGCCCACTCGGCTGCCGATCACTCGGTCACGCGGCTTTCACCGCGCTTCTGGTACTACTCGGCTGTCCGACGACTCACCCAGCATCACTTCCCACTTCGCTAGCGCTTATAGGGTCGCTTATCCCGATGCCACTCGGGAACCGAGTGAGCCCTCCTGGGGTCACGTCCAGATCTTCCGTACCGTGCCGTCCGCAAACACCGTGGTGCGGTGGGTGGATGAGAACGCCTTCGCCCCCATAGTGCAGGCTCGACCTGGCCCCACCTTTGGCCGACCGGTTCATCGCTGGGGTGGCCCCCTCGATTACGGCCCGGTACTTCTCCGCAAACCCTTCGGATTCCACCTCGCGGTGGACACCCTGTCCTCCGGTTGTCCTTCGGACAGAACGCGAACTTAGGTACATCCCCTTGGCTGTCTCCATCGTTTCCAACTTCGTGCCCGTTTAGGGTTCTCCTTATCCTCGTTCCCCGGCCAGCGACGCATTACCGCCGCTTTTGGATATGGCGCCCCTCATCAGAGCGCCAGAGGGACTTTAACCCTCCCGATCTGGGCGCTGCCCAGCACACACTATGCCTCGATGGCCGCTATGCTGAAAAGTTTGGCTGCTATCCGGTTCTGCGCTTCAGACAGTCGATAGCAAACTGAATGAATCGGACTTGGTAACCCCGTGGTCCAACCGGGAATCACCAAACGCTCGGCATCGCACAATAAGCAGATCTCCCCGGATAAGGACATGA
>JBDHDY010000703.1:0-2075 GCA_039591275.1 Gemmatimonadota bacterium
GCGGAACGTACGCCATGCGTATCCGAATCTATGATGGTTCTAGGCACGAAGTCTGGACGGGTAATTGGTGGATTTCGCCAACATACGAGATATGGTCGACCTGGTACCCATATGGGTTCCACAAGAGTACTGATAAACCTGGGCGCTGGAGGTTTGAACTGTTCATTGACGAACGCAAGGTGTTAGAGGAAAGGTTGACTGTGCACCCAGCGTGACTTGCACGATGGCTTCTTCTCGGGAATGACCCCTTATGGCCGTTCTCGGTCGGTCACGACGTAAATTTTCTAGCCGGTTGACTGACGGCTCCTGGGCCGTTTGCTGCCGGTCGAGCAATAGACTTCTGGCAGGCGGCTTCCGACCTATTCTGTTGAAAAACTCGACTCTCGAAGCCGCTCTGGTGTGAGAATCAGGTGTGTATCAACGCTCGGGGGAGGTTCTTTGAACCGCCCTTAAGCATCTGGTGGGCGATTTGGTTGTCTTTGTATTATGTCTTATCGTCAAGCGAGCACCGCTCTCATGTTGGGTGGTGGCTGAACGAACAGCATCGCCATGCGCCTGAGATTCTGTGCTGTTGCGGCGAGCAGAAACTCATCGTTTGCACCGCTCAGTCCTCTTAAGCGCAACCGATCAAGTTTCAGAATACGCTTGAGGTGGGCGAACAGCATCTCGACCTTCTTTCGATCTTTTCGAGATTGCCAATACTCGGGTGTGTTCTTGATCCGCCTAACGACATCGCGGGCCGCTTCATGCACGCTTCGGCTCACCTTTCGTGAAGGCGTATTGGGGCAACATCGCGCTTTCAGCGGACACGCCTCGCAGTCACCCTGGCTAGCACGATAGTGGATGGTGTTGGCCTTCGTGACGCCCGTGCGCTGCTTTTTGAACTTGCGCCGATAACGCTTAAGGTGCTTCCCACCCGGACACCTATAGGTGTCCGATGCCGCATCAAAGACAAAGTCGGAGCGGCTAAAGGTCCCGTCACTGCGTTCGCCTTTTTCCCACAGTGGCACATGGGGGTCGATGGCCTTCTCCTCCACCATCCAACCCAAGATCTCAGCCGTGCCGTAGGCGGTGTCGCCGATCAATCGCTGAGGCTTGAGTTCGAACCGCGCTCCGACGCGCTCGATCATGGTTCTCGTCGCGTTCACTTCGTCTGGTCGATAGGCCGGTGTGGGTTCAACATCCACGATGATCCCCGCGTCGGTATCCACCAGATAGTTCGTGGAATAGGCAAAAAAGGCCGGACCGCCCGGGGCGGCTGTCCAACGCGCTTGCGGATCGGTCAGCGAGAGGGCCTTCGGTGGCGTTTGCGTCTCGCTCGCCGCATCGAGTGCGGCGAGATACTCCCGTACGGGGCGCGTCGCGCTTTTTGGATCACGCCAGTCGATCGGCTCACCGCCCGTAACGCCGCGCGCGCGGTTCGCATCGGCTTTGACGACACTCGCGTCGATCGCGAACCCCTCGCCCCCGATGAGCCCTTCGTCCATAGCGCGTTGCACCACACGCTCAAAGACATGGCGAAACGCGCCGCTCTCACGAAAGCGGCCATGGCGGTTCTTGGAGAAGGTTGAGTGATCGGGCACTTGGTCCTCCAAACCCAATCGGCAGAACCATCGATAGGCGAGGTTCAGATGGACTTCGTCACATAACCGCCGCTCCGAGCGAATGCCGAAGCAATAGCCGACGATCAGCATGCGGATCATCAGCTCAGGATCCACCGAGGGTCGGCCCGTGTGGCTGTAGAAGGGGGTGAGGTGCTTGCGCAGCTCGGTGAGATCAAGGAAGCGATCAATCCCGCGCAGCAGGTGCTCGGCGGGAACGTGATCGTCGAGGTTGAAGGCGTAGAACAGTCGGTCCTGATTGCCGCTGTGGTGACCCATCATCTTCGATGCGCTCCGCTCGTTGGCCTGTCGAATAAGACCTCGGCGTCGCATGGCAGTTCAGAGTTTTTCAACAGAATAGACCAAAAGCGGAGATTGCCTATGGCTTGGTGGACGCGAGCGGAGCAGTATGTTTCTAACTCTCATATTATTCGCTTTGCGCCTAACACGGCCTCGATGGCAAGACCGATGCGC
>JBDHDY010000704.1:0-2072 GCA_039591275.1 Gemmatimonadota bacterium
CGAGAAGACCGACCAGCCGCTGATCATCACGAAGTGATGTCCGTCGCTCGGAAGAGCTTACGACACGGAAAGCCCTAGGAGTCTGCGTCACAGAAGACTGTGACGCAGACTCCTAGGGGTTGGGTCGGGGAATAGTGTGGGCCCGAGGGGACATGCGGTAATCTCAAAGACGGCGGGGGCAGTTCGCCGTAGTAGGAAGCATGGCGACCTTCCGCCCCTACGAGCCGGACCAGCAGCTTCTGCTTCCCCCCTCGCTGCGCGAGTGGCTTCCGCCAGACCACCTGGTGTGGTTCATCTGCGAGACGGTGGACCAGCTTGATCTGATCGAGATCCTCGAGAGCTATCGGGACAGCGGCCAGGGCAATATCGCCTACCACCCGGCGATGATGCTCAAGATCCTCATCTATGCCTACGCCAACGGCGTCTTCTCGTCGCGGCGAATTGCCCGCCAGATCGAGGAGAACATCGCCTTCCGCGTGCTGGCGGCGGGCAACATGCCGGACCATCGGACCATCTGCCGGTTCCGCGAGCAGCACCTTGAAGGCTTCGAGCGTCTGTTCGTCCAGGTGGTCCAGATCGCCCGCGACGCCGGCCTGGTCAAGATGGGGACGCTGGCGGTGGACGGGAGCAAGGTCCGTGCGAACGCCAGCAAGCATAAGGCGATGAGCTACGAGCGGATGCAACAGGAAGAGAGTCGACTTCGCAAGGAGATCCGAGGGCTGACGAACCGGGCCGCCAAGCGAGACGCGGCGGAGGATGTCGAGTTTGGACCGGACTGCCGGGGCGACCAGTTGCCACAGGAGCTTCAGCGGCGTGAGGATCGGCTGGCGAAGATCCGGGCGGCCAAGCATCGACTCGAAGCGCGCAAGCGTGATGAGGCGAAGGCAAGTGAACGGCAGAGGAACGATGATTCGCGACGAGACCGTCCTCGCAACCAGCCGCCGCGGCCGCCGAAGCCGAAGGACCAAGAGAACTTCACGGACCCGGAGAGCCGGATCATGAAGGATGGCAGCGGGGCATTCCAGCAGTGCTACAACGCCCAAGCGGCGGTGGACGCCGAGAAGCGGATCATCGTGGCCGCCTCAGTGCAGCAATCCGCCGCGGACGCTGTCGCCTTGGTTGGGATGGTGGACGAAGCGAAGCGGAACGTCGGGCAAGCGGCCAGAGAGGTGTTGGCCGATGCCGGGTATGCCTCTGAGGCGAACTTCGAGGCGTTGGAGAAGCGCAAGATCAAGGGCTATGTGGCCCTGGGACGAGAGGGTAAGACTTCCCGCAAGCCAAAGGCGGACGCGCTTGCGACGAAGCGGATGGCGAGGAGGCTGCAGTCGAAACGGGGCCGGTCAAAGTACAAGCGGAGAAAGCACATCGCCGAGCCACCCTTCGGATGGATGAAGCGTGGGCTGGGGTTCCGGCAGTTCAGTGTTCGGGGGCTCTGGAAGGTCGCCGGGGAGTTCAACCTCGTCTGCCTGGCCTTGAATCTGCGCCGGATGGCAACCATGATCGAATGGGGGTAGGGACACCAGCAGCGCCCCGAGGCGCCTCACGGCCCCTCGGCTGGCCATCGGCGACCAATGCCCCTGATCGCGCTCACATCGGCCACACTATTCTGAGCGAAATACAGCTAGGAGTCCGCGTCACAGTCTTCTGTGACGCGGACTCCTAGGGCGGTGGGTCCGGCGTGGCGGCGGTCTCCGCGACCTCGGTGTCCGCTTCCCGGAGACTCTTGGGAATGCCCAGTTCGTCGAGCTTGCGATAGAGGCTGGAGATACCGATCCCCAGGCCCTTGGCGGTTTCCGCCTTGTCGTAATGGTGGCGGCGGAGGCTGTAGATGATGTGCTGGCGTTCGAACTGGTTCAGCGCTTCCTTGAGATCCTCTCCAACGTCATCATCGGTGATATCGGTGGCGAAGGGCAGGTCGCTGGCACCGACCTGCCGCCCTTCGGCGAAGATGACGGCTCGCTCGAGGGCGTTGCCCAGTTCCCGCACGTTGCCGGGCCATCGATGGTTGAGCAGGGCCCGCATCGCCCCATTGGTAATGCCGAGAACCCGCCTGTTCATCTGGCGGCTGTACT
>JBDHDY010000705.1:0-2069 GCA_039591275.1 Gemmatimonadota bacterium
CGATGACCTCCACCGATACGTGGCATATTTTCTGCCTGACTGGTAAAGGCTATGATCACAAAGAGATAGGGATATTTCGAGGGAAAAAGTGTCTATTGCGTTCGGGGAGTCATCTCCCCGTTGCTGGCCAACGTGTACTTGCACGAGGTGCTCGACACGTGGTTCGAGACGGTGGTGAAAGCCCACTGCCGAGGCCAAGTGGTTCTGTGGCGCTACGCGGACGATTTTCTTATCGGCTGCGAGCTGGAATCGGATGCTCGGCGGATCATGGAGGTATTACCGAAACGGTTTGCCAAGTATGGACTGGAGATCAACGCGGAGAAGACCAAGCTGGTCGACTTCGGTCGCCCGCAGCGACGGCGAGATGGTCGCAATCCCGGGACCTTCAGCTTTCTGGGCTTTGTCCATTACTGGGGCAGGACCTGGCGAGGTGGATATACCATCAAACGGAAGACGGAGGGCAAGCGGCTACGCCGCACCCCGGGCGAGTTCTGGCGCTGGTGCCGGGATAAGCGCCACCGTCCCCTCCAGGAACAGTACGCGACACTGTGTGCGAAGCTGCGTGGTTACTACCAGTACTATGGTGTACGGTGTAACAGCCAATGCCTGGACCTGGTGTACTATGCGGCAACGCGTGCTTGGCGCTACTGGCTGAATCGCCGAGGAGGCCGGAAGATAACGTGGCGGGCCTTTGGTCGGATGATGGCGGCGTATGCGCTGCCCCGGCCCAAGATCGTGAAAGGCTGGGTCTAGCACCAGGTACACTCCTTGATCACGGAAGCATCGGGAGAAGCCGTGCCGGAGTGCGGGCGGAGACGGATGACGCGGGTTGTCCGAGTCGTCGGGCAACCTCACCGTATGGAAACGTGCGGTGCCGAGGAACCGTATGAGGGAAATCTTCACGTACGGTTCTGTGGGGGCTGCGACACGAAGTCGCACGAGTAGCTGTTATGACTTGTTTTACAAGGACATAACCTGATGTTCTGCCATCAGTACCCTACCAAGACATGCGGCCGGAGTAACCTGGCGGTATGAAGCTCTTGGGACAATGTAACCTCACCGAAAGGTGGTGCGCGACTCGTGAGAGTGCGTGCACGACTGCCAGCCCCGGGGCGGTCGGGAGCTAGGGTGGGATGACATGGCTAACACATGTGAATCGCTGATAAACGTCGTGAGAACCAACAAGCCAAAAGGGCTGAAAGGCTTGGACCAAAAGGTACGTGGCCAGGTGGAGGCGTTTCCCCTTCGTCTCCCGCAGATGCTATGCCACCGGCGGACAGGCGGAGCCTAACTCATCCAATGGTACTCGTGCGGAACGTGGTAAGCCCGTATCTCTCCCGGAAGGGAAAGCGAGCCGTAAGGCGAGCCGATGGGGGTGCGGGTATGGGACGCGGGAGGAAGCGAAGGCCACCCTGTAATGGGGTGGATAGGGGTTGAGCGTTTAGCCACATCACCCCACGCGAAAGCGGGCTGACTTCCCATGCGGGTCTTGCATCACGAGAGACCTTGGCAAATCGACCTCAGGAGACAAAGCAGATGACAGCAGTGGCAACATTGGCTGGTGCGGTCTCCCGCAATGCGGTGGACTGGCATGCCATCAACTGGCAGAAGGCCCACAGCATTGTGCGTCGGCTCCAAGCGCGTATCGTGAAGGCGACACCAAGGATTGACCGTGGTGAAACCGCGTCCGCAAGCGGGCGTTGGCAAGGCTTGAGCGGTATGCAGGGAAACTTGCACGTGCCGTTCTGAGGGGGCTTGGCGGGAGCAATCCCGCCCGGCTACCCGGCGATTGGTCGAGTAATCGCTGATTCTACCTGGAGAGCGGACTCGTTACACTCGCAGCTCAAGCCTGAGCGTTAGGTGTCATAATGAAAGCAACAGTAATAATCTTAACCGTAATCAAAAAGGGCACATCATGAAAGCATATGTACTGAATGAAGCAGGCGGAGTCGAAAACCTTGTTCTAAGTGAGATCGAACAGCCTAATCCTAAAGCAGATGAAGTGCTGGTTGAAATAAAAGCCATCGGTATCAATCCTGTGGATGTAAAAGCGAGGGCTGTAGAGGAAG
>JBDHDY010000706.1:0-2064 GCA_039591275.1 Gemmatimonadota bacterium
GAGGAAGTCCCAACAGTCCAAAACAACCTTCACTCTTGAGAACTCTGTCGGGCTGAGTTCGAGAAACTCATCATGGGGCGTGGCTACGATGACCACGTCGGCCCGCTCGAGGACCTCGGACGCTGACTCAACGTACTCGCAGTAGCCGGACTCGTGCGGCTCCTCGCCCGGATCGTACGCCACTACATTGCGACCCCACATACCGTACGTCATGGAGTCGCCCAGTGACGGGCCAACCACCGGGGCGCCGGGCTTGTAGGCTATGCCAAGAACACCGATGACCCCCTCCTCGTTGCCCATCATGCTGATGAGCTGGTTCCTGATCCAGTTGACGTGGTCCCGGTTGAACCGCGTCACGTCCCTCACCATATCATTCTCAATCCCCCCCCACTCGAGGGCCATTGCCAGGGCGACCCCGTCACGCGGAAAGCACGGCCCACCGAACGGAGCTCCGGGGAAGAAGCACTCATGCCCAATCCTCGGGTCGGAGCCAACTGCGTCGGCGATCAACTTCGGCGAGGCCCCCGGCGTCTTTGCGGTGATCTGGGTGATCATGTTGGCCCAGCTGATCTTCGAGGTGATGTACGAGTTGATCAGGAGCTTGGTCCACTCGGCCTCCTCGTAGCCCATCCACTTGTACTCGGGATTGTTCTCGATGATCTTGTCATAGTAGTCCTGCAGGGCCAAGCGCGAGCGCTCGTCAAGTTCGCATGGCGCTCCGGTCAGTACGACGTTTGGCCGGCTGAGTCCGGAAATGACGTCACCAAGTGCGATAAACTCCGGAGAATACACTACCGCAAACCCCTTGTTGTGGTCCTTTCCTGAGTACTCCTCGAGCAGCTCGACGAACGCAGCGGTACTGCCAGGCATTACGGTGCTGACCAGGACGATGGTCTTCCAGCCATCGCACTCGTACAGTGCCGGGCCAATAGCTCTGGCCGCGTCCTCTACGTATGTCATGGAAAACGACCCGTCCTCGCTGGACGGTGTCGGGACTACCACGAAGATGACATCGCTCTCTGCAACAGCGTTGGCCACGTCTCCCGTGCCGATGGCCATGCCGTCGTCGCCGTTCATAAACTGCTGGACGCCTGGCTCCATGGACTCAACCTCCCGTGCGTTGACCCGATCCATCGTGCGAGGATCAGTGTCCACGCAGAAGACAGTCCCTCCCTTCCGCTTGATGTTTGCGGCCATGGCCATTCCAAGCTTCCCCGTTCCAATGACAGTATAACTCATGTCTTCAGGTACCTCTTGTGGTTGAAGCGGTTCATGTCTCTGTTGCCCCAGTCCTTTTCACGTGGACTGTGGATGTGGATCATGGCGTGGGCTGCGTCGGTCATGATGTGGCCGACGTAGTCGCAGCCGAACTTCCTCACGATGGACCGGATGAACGCCAGGTCCTCAAACCCAGCGCCGACGTACTCCTCGTCGTACCGAAGGTCCCCGAGGTTCTCGCGGGTGATGGTCAGCTGGCTATTTCCGTAGACCGGCTTGCCGTCCCCGCCCTCGCAGCCTTCCTTTGAGTTGGCGTGGACTACCGGGCCGTAGCCCTCCCACGCACGGTCGAAGGTATGGTAGGTGTTGGTCAGCTCACGCATCTTCATCTCGCGGTCTCCGTTCAGGAGCTGTGCAAGGTAGTAGCGTGGGAGCGTGCGGACGCGGTAGAAGAGAACGGTGGGTTCGTTCCGGTACATAACGTTCCAGGAGTCAAGCCACTTGGGCCCGACTATGGCGTCACAGTCCACGAATGACAAGAGGTCACCCGTTGCGGCAGAGATGCCGAGATTCATGAGGATGGGCTTGCAGAACCACTTCCTGACCGGCGGGCCAGGAACGATGGTCACGTGCATGTCCTGCTCGAAATCTTCGAGCTGCCTCACCGGACCGGGCTTCGAGCCGGCGTCAACCACGATGACCTCGTAGTCGCTGATGCCGGTAAGCTCAGCGGAGCGCTTGATCGACCAGAGACAGATCTCCAGCCGATTGTGTCTATCACGATGGGGGATAATGATGGAGTGGATGGCTAACCCCTCCTTTGGTTGGTGCTAAGCCCGTCTGGTT
>JBDHDY010000707.1:0-2058 GCA_039591275.1 Gemmatimonadota bacterium
GGGCGGTATCCAGGTTCATCGCGCAGACGCCTCCTTTACGGCCGATGGCCGAGACTTCCCCGCCGGAAGCTACGTCGTGCTGCTGGCACAACCCTTCCGACCTTTTGCCAAGGATCTCCTGGAGCCGCAGCGATACCCCGATATTCGCCGGTATCCAGGTGGCCCGCCGGTGCCGCCGTACGACAACGCCGGGTGGACACTCTCCCAGCAAATGGGAATCAGGACGTTCTCGATCGCCCGACCCATTGACGCTGATCTCGCAGAACTAGAGGAATACCCTCGCGTTCGGGGGGACGTGCATGGCGAAGCGCGTTTCGGCTATGCTCTCGATCCACGCCGGAACAACACGTTTATTGCAGTCAACCGACTCTTGGGGGATGGTCACCAACTGTTCCGTGCTACGGACTCCCTTTCCCTGGCCGGGGCAAGTTACCCGCCCGGCGCCTTCGTCGTTACACAGAGAGACGGCCTGGCCGCCACCCTAGAGCCACTGGCCGCCGAGCTTGGTCTCGATGTCCGCGGAGTCAACGCCCGCCCCGCCGGGGAACTGATCGAGCTTCGGCAGCCCAAAATCGGATTGTACAAAAGCTGGGTCGTGGAGTGGGTAGACAACTGGACTGCCTCCGAGGGCTGGACGCGGTTTGTCCTGGACCGACACGAATTCCCCTATTCGAGCGTATTCAACGCAGGCATCCGCGCTGGCGATCTCCGCTCCCGCTTCGACGTGATCGTTATTCCGAGCCAGGACTTGTCCGATATCATAGGCGGATACCGGCTCGGCAGGCGCCAGTTCGGTGTGGTGCACCAGAACCTCCCACCGAGCGAGTACCAGGGCGGAATCGAATCGGATGGCGTGGCCGCGCTCCAGGATTTTGTGGAGAGTGGCGGTACGCTGGTCCTCGTAGACCGTGCCGCCGATCTGGCCATCACCGGCTTCGGCCTACCGGTACGCAACGCTCTCGAGAACCTGCCCCAGGAGAGCTTCTTCGGACCAGGTTCAATCGTCGGCGTTACCAGCAACACCACACACCCTATAGCATATGGCATGACCGAGGACGGAGCCGGATACTTCCGAAAAAGCCGGGCCTACGAGTTTGACGCGACTGTTGGCCGGATACAAAGTGTTGTGCGGTACGCATCACGCGACCTGCTCAAGAGCGGCTGGCTGCTTGGGGAAGAGCACCTGGCCGGCCGGGCCGCGGTACTCGACATCCCCTTGGGGAACGGGCGGGTGATCATGCTGGGCTTCCCGGCATATTTCAGGGCACAGCCCCATGGCACCTTCAAGCTGCTGTTCAATTCACTGTTTTACGGAGAGCCGCCCCGCTAGTCGGGGCACCGAAGATACAATACGGTCAGTCACGAAGGCCTCCACCGAATGCCGACTGAAGTTGCCACCATTGATTTCCATGTAACCTCGGAGTGCGGTCAGGAGTGCCCGTACTGCTGGGGCCCACAGGATTTTGAGCATCCGGTGGACACCGATACGGCGCTTCGGATCATCTCCAGAGTGCGACAGCTCGGCCCCAAACGAATTGTCTTCACAGGGGGGGATCCTCTAAAGCGGCCCGACATTGCACGCCTGATCCGCCATGCGAGAGAGAGCGGCCTGGAGGTGGCCCTTTCAACCAGCGGCGATGAGGTGACCGAAGAGTTCCTCGCGGAGAGCGCCACCAACATCGATCTCATCTCCTTGCCACTGGACGGCTCTAGCGAGGCTGTCAACTCCCGCACAAAGGAAAAGGGACATTTCGACAGCATCATCCGGGCCCTAGGCTGGTTACGCGGCTACCCGGCGGTGGACGTCAAGGTCTGTACGCCCGTCACGCGACACAACTTGGCCGATGTGCCGAACATCGTCCGGCTGGTGGAGGAGTACGCGGAGACCACCACCGCGAGGGTGTTCTACAACATCTTCCAGACGTTTCCACGGGCCATGTTTCAGGTCGACTGGGGGAGTCTGCTGGTCACGGATGAGGAATTCGCCGATCTGGCCAGCCGGCTGAAGAGTGCCGAGAGGGCCCGCAAGATCACGCTCAATGTCCTGAATCACAGTAC
>JBDHDY010000708.1:0-2280 GCA_039591275.1 Gemmatimonadota bacterium
GAAGCTACCGTTCGATGAATGGTGGCAAGTCATCGTACGGCACGAATACCCCGGCATGGAGGGCCATTTCATTCACCCAGTGAGCGACCCTGATGTCATCGCCGGCAACGGAACCATAGGGCTAGAGATCATGGAGGACCTACCCGATGTGGACGCGGTGATCGTTCCATTCGGTGGTGGCGGCTTGGGCTCGGGAATCGCTTCTGCCATTCGGGCGCTGGCGCCGGAAACAAAGATCTTTGCAAGTGAAGTGGAAACGGCCGCGCCGTTCGCCGCCTCACTGGCCGCAGGCTCCCCACAACAGGTGGAACGCAAGCCCAGCTTCGTGGACGGCATCGGTGGAAAGAGCGTCCTCGAGGAGATGTGGCCCTTGACCAGCGCCGGCGCGGTGCGGCTACTACTGGAGCGCAACCGCGTGCTGGCAGAGGGAGCAGGTGCTACGTCAGTCGCTGCAGCGCTTTCGGGCAAGGTAGGAAGCGGAACGATTGTGTGCGTCGTGTCCGGGGGAAACATTGACGCCGCCACGGTCATCGAGATCCTAGAGGGCAAGATCCCGTAACCAGCCGCCCCACCCACCCCCTCTTAGCCACAGAGGTCACAGAGATCACAGAGGTTTTTTAGTGCGGCCCCACCGCTTAGACGAGCCGTCAGCTCCCGACCTCAAACCCGGTATTCTCTACTCTGTGTCCTCTGTGTTCTCTGTGGCAAAAACGCGGGCGGCGTGGTGGTCTACTGTTAGTGAGAACGGCAATTACTGCCTCGTCCTCGCCGTCACTGCCCGTTAGAAATAATCGGGCTCGTTACCGGCCTTCCACTTGATGTTGCACCCCAAACTCGGCAACTGCTCCGATGAGACATCACCACCAACTAGCACCGCGTCCAGGGCCGCCCGAAGATCGCTTCCCGTCACTGGCAGGTCGTTGCCAGGCCGGCTTCCGTCGAGCTGTCCTCGATAAACGAGCCTGCGATCCCTGTCAAACAAAAAGAAATCCGGGGTACAGGCAGCTCTGAAGACCTTTGCGACTCGCTGTGTCCCGTCAAAGAGGAAGGGGAATTCCCAACCTTTTTGTTGGGCCAGTTCCTTCATGTGACTCGGCCCATCCTGAGGGTGAGTCTCTACGGCATTGGAATTGATGGCGACAATGGCCACGCCACTTGGCAAATAGTCACGGGCGATGTTTCCAAGCTCATCCTGCACATGTTTGACAAACGGACAGTGGTTGCAGATGAACATCACAAGCAGCGCTTCACTTCCCTCGAAGCCTGCCGATGTGACCACGGTGCCGTCGACGGCGTTGGTCAACGAAAAATCTGGTAGGACCGTGCCGAGGGAAAGCATGGTCGATGGAGTTTCAGCCATAGGTCACTCCCGCTTCCGATGAGAGGATCGACACTTGCGCGGGAATATACTACACAGCAACCGGGTGTGCCGAACGGTGAGAAAGGGAATCTGGCACGGCGAGCACTGTCGGGATGTCAGGGGCGTGACGGAACCGCCTGCTCGAGAATCCGCCCATCCAAATCGTCCGGTGGCCTCACGCCGAGAATAGTCGCGACGGTGGGGGCAAAATCCACGGACAGAACCCGCTCGCTGTACCGCCCGCTCGAGATGCCAGGACCCATGAAGATCATGGGCACATGAGTGTCATAGGCGTAGGGTGTGTAGTGCGTTGTCCCTCTCGGCTCCACCCTGCGGAGGTAGTTTTTCTTGAAACGAATAATCAAATCCGGCGTCCGCTCGCGGTGGAAGCTACGGAGGTAAGCTTCAAAGTAAGGACGGTCATCCTTTCCCTCACGCAATTCATCGTGCGTGAACACATCCTCAACGAGCTCGCTCACTTTCAGCGCCTCCGCGATGAGGCTTCGCAGGGTGCGCATTTGTTCGTCGCTCACGTGTGACTCAGGAAATCGTATCACAAGGCCGCCCGGGAACAGCGATACCACAGCCGGCTGGCTCATGGGGTCCATTTTCATGAGCGCCTGGAGGAACGCACCCTCGAGGAGCAACCACCATTCCTCCGCCGTGATTCGCTTCGCATCAAGTCCTCGACGGGACATCTCTTCCGGGACCGGAGACACACCGTGGTCCGAGCTCAATGCAACCACGTAGTTCCCTACCCCAACCCGGTCGTCTAGGAATGTGAAAAATTCTCCCAGCCAGCGGTCCAGCCTCAGATAGTAATCCTGTATTTCCTGGCTGTACGGCCCAAACTCGTGGCCAACGCGGTCCGCCGCAGATGCGCTGAAGAGAAGAAGGTCGACGACGTCATCGGTTCCCAG
>JBDHDY010000709.1:0-2424 GCA_039591275.1 Gemmatimonadota bacterium
AAAAGTCTGCAGCGGAGATAGCCGCGAAGGCATTCGCCGATGCCGCCGTTGAGGAAAAGCGACTCAAGCGTGCCGAGCGGGCAGAAAGCGCCAAGGGTCGGTTCCGCCAAGTTGTCGTGGTGGCTGTGGCGATCGTGGCTGGGGGTGGAGCGCTGCTTGCGTTCACCGGCGTTTCGAGCGGCACGCAGGGTTTGCTGTCAGGTCTGAGAGCGCGCGCAGCCGGCCTGATGGGTGGAGCGTTGGGCGGTGCCGCCGCGGACCAACGGTACCATTACATCACGAACTCCCTGGTTGAGTCCGTAGATCTGTTGGTTAAGGGCGAGCTAGAGCGTACGTTGAGCCCGGGTCAGCGGGATTCCCTGCCGCTCACGGACGACAACGCGTCACTGGTTTCGTGGCGGCTAGTCCGTCCAAGCCGTCGTGACGGTAGGGAGATGGGAAGGCAGTTCTCGGCGGTGCTAACGGGTGGCGTCGAGTCGAATGGCAACCGGCATTCCACTATCGTCGGTGTCTCTGCTGCACGGTCGATGTTCGCTCCACTGATCAGCAATCCCACGAATCTTGCCGTGACGGTCCTCATAAATGCTGGTACCCGCTGGGAGACGCGCTGCAACTGTATTGTTCCGGCAGGTGCGAGAGGCTTTCAGATCGGCTACTACCCGCTGCTCGAAAACTCGACTGTCCGCTTCTTCGATGCGCGGTCGCCGTACCGTGGCCGCTACGTCGAGCGCAGGGGTTTTGGAGGTCAGGTGGATCGTTTATCCGGATCGGTTGCGTTGAACGTGAGCCGGTAACCGCAGATCGCGCAGAAACTAGCAGATAAACGCTGAGCCATCGAGCACGCAGCAAGTCGTGTCGCAATGATGTCTGGTGAGTGTTTCCAAGCCGATCGCAGGCGTCACTAACCACTTTCTACGTCAATCCAAGTTGGGTCGGAAGGGAAATCAGCGTTAATCAGCACGCTTCCGCGACATCTGTGGTCCAGCCAAGCCATGCCCTGAGGAGCGCTCTATTGGAGCGCATCGCGAAGGGCCGCCACCATTAGCAACGACCCTTCTACTGGCAAAACTCCACTAATTGCTACATTTTAAGTGGCTGCATAAGGCCCGGAGCCCGTAACGCTCTCTCGTGGGAAGCCCTTTGGGGATCCGGTGGCCATGGGGCAACCAGATGATTGGACATTCTTGATTGCAGATTTGCGGTATCGGATTGGGCCCGGTCGATCTGCAATCGCCGATCTGCGATCTGCAATCTGACATCAAATGATTAACACCGTTGACCGTCTCACTGCCGCCCTCGCCGACCGCTACGCCATTGAGCGGGAACTCGGAGCGGGCGGCATGGCCACGGTGTACCTCGCCGAGGACCTGAAACATCACCGCAAGGTGGCCGTTAAGGTCCTGCGGCCGGAGCTCTCTGCGATCCTGGGTGGTGACCGGTTCCTGGCGGAGATCAAAGTCACCGCCAACCTCCAGCATCCCAACATTCTGCCGCTCTACGACTCCGGCGAAGCCGACACCTTCCTCTACTACGTGATGCCTTACCTGGAAGGTGAAACGCTTCGCGAGAAACTGGACCGCGAGAAGCAATTGAGCACGGAGGAGACGGTAAAGCTCGCCGAGTCAGTGGCGGCCGCGCTCGATTACGCCCATCAGCACGGCGTAATTCACCGTGACATCAAGCCGGAGAACATTCTGCTGCAATCCGGCCAGGCGCTGGTGGCGGACTTCGGCATTGCGCTGGCGGTGAGTCAAGCAGGCGGGACGCGGCTCACCGAGACCGGGCTCTCCCTCGGCACACCGCACTACATGAGCCCAGAGCAGGCGACGGGCGATCGGGACCTCGATGCCAAGAGCGATGTGTATTCGCTCGGTTGTGTCACCTACGAAATGTTGGTGGGCGAGCCACCGCATGTCGGCAATTCGGTTCAGGCTATCGTGGCAAAGATCCTCTCGGACACACCCGCACCTGTTGAACGCTCGCGGCAGCTGGTGCCACCGAACGTGAATGCCGCGGTGCAGCGGGCGATCGCCAAGAGTCCGGCCGACCGGTTCGTTCACATTGCCGGGCACGGCAGCGGCCCCGGCCGCCAGGGGCCGCAAGGGTAGCCTGTGGAATCCCCTGAGTGCTGGGCTGGCGGCGCTCGCCGCGGTTACCACGCTTCTCACGATCTGGGCTCTGTCGCGCCCGAACCGACCTGCGCCGGTGGTCCGGTACAGCATAGCGCTCGCCGAAGAAGAAGCGCTCGCGCCCGTGTTCGGATCTTCGCTCGCGCTCTCGCCTGATGGCTCTCGGCTCGTGTACGCGGGGCCCACGCTGGGCGGTGGAAATCAGTTGTGGCTCAGGGAGAGAAATGAGCTCAACGCCACGCCGCTTCCCGGAACGGAAGGAGGATACCAGCCGTTCTTCTCGCCCGATGGCCAG
>JBDHDY010000710.1:0-2868 GCA_039591275.1 Gemmatimonadota bacterium
CGTTCCACGGTGTCCTAGACATCTATATAAGGAAAGGACCCTCGTCCCAAGGATACACCAATCAGGACGATCCTGTCCACATGGGGCAAGTGCGCTTCAGTCACCCAACGGGAGTCTAATGGAGCTTGCCGTCCCTCTTCACTTGAGTGTATCGTCCACAACACTGGACCTCATGTCATCTGGAGCGGGAAAGATCACTCGGCGAGCGGGCCTTCGGCAGATCCAACCGGACGAACTCGAGCCACTGTCCATCGGCGCCTGGATTCTAGGCGCTGGCGGGGGCGGAAACCCCTATCACTCGTATTTGAATATCCGACAGCTGTACCAACAGGGCCGACAGGTAACCCTGATGGACCCTGCTGTCCTGGCCGATGAGGCCATGGTTAAGCGATCCGTCATTTGCAGCCAAGCCAGTACGGATGATGGAAGAGTACCTGGGGCGGCGGTTTGATGCCGTGATGTCGCTCGAGATCGGAGGCGGGAACGCCATTCAACCCCTCCTCGTCGCTGGTTTGATGCCGTGATGTCGCTCGAGATCGGAGGCGGGAACGCCATTCAACCCCTCCTCGTCGCTGCCCTGATGGATATCCCCGTGTTGGACGCAGACACGATGGGTCGCGCATATCCCGAAGCGCCCATGACGAGCTTCGCCATCGGCGACCTGCCGTCGTTCCCCCTCGCGCTTGCCGACATTCGCGACAACGAGGTAATCGTTTCGCGCACGGTCGATTGGCAGTGGATGGAACGGATAAGCAGGAAGGCCTGCACCGAGGTAGGGTCCGTTGCCGCAACCTGCAAGGCGCCACGCAGCGGCAGGGAAGTGAAGGAATGGGGCATTTTGTACACCGTAACCAAGGCCATCAATATCGGCTGTGCCGTCATGAACGCACGCCGGCGGCATGATGACCCCATCGAGGCGGTTCTACAAGTCGAGTGTGGCAAGCTGCTCTTCAGAGGCAAGGTCGTTGACGTAGACCGGCGCACCACTGAGGGGTTTCTGCGCGGCATAGCCCAAGTCGAGGGTCTCGACGAGTATCGGGGGCACGACTTTCGCGTGGAGTTCCAGAACGAGTTTGCCATCGGTTTGCTGGACGGGGAGCCAGCCGTCATGGTCCCGGAAATCATTTGCCTGTTGGACACCGTGTCCGGTGAGGCAGTGGGGACGGAAACCTTGCGCTACGGCCAGCGAGTGACCGTGGTCGCGCTTCCGGCGCCCGATATCCAGAAGACCGAGAAGGGGTTACAGCACGTGGGGCCCCGAGCGTTCGGCTACGATCTCGACTTCCAATCTGTATTCAAGTCACCGGGATGAGGAGAATCGGTATCGACGTGGGCGGCACGAATACCGATGCCGTCTTGATCGAAAACAACGCGGTGCTTGGGACCGTCAAAACCCCAACGACCGACGACGTCACCAACGGCATCAAGTCCGCGCTGAGCGACCTCGTGGCAAAAGTTGGCGGGGCTGCAGGTCCGGTCGAGGCGGTCATGATCGGCACAACCCACTTCACTAATGCCGTAGTCCAACGGCGGGATCTCACCCCGGTGGCGGCGGTCCGAATCGGATTACCCGCCAGCGCGTCGCTTCCTCCCTTCGTCGATTGGCCCGATAATCTGGCCGGCATCGCCAGAGGCGACGTTTTCATGGTGCAGGGAGGTCACGAGTATGACGGGCGCCCCCTCGTCCCGTTTGACCGCGCCGAGATGCGGAGAGTGGCCGACGCAATTCGCAATTCGGGTGTGACATCCGTCGCGGTTTGCGCTGTCTTTTCCCCACTCACGTCCGAGTGCGAGGAGACGGCCGCAGAGACCTTACGGTCGTTGTGCCCCGACGTCCGCATCACAATGTCACATGAGCTAGGGCGCATCGGGCTTCTCGAGCGTGAGAACGCGACCCTGCTCAACGCGTGCCTCATTGACTTGGCTTGCCGGACAACCCAAGCATTCAAGGACGCCCTCCGGGAGAGTGAGATTAGCGCACCACTCTATCTAACGCAAAACGACGGAACTGTGGCACGGTCCGATCATGCCGAAACGTTCCCCGTATACAGTATCGCGTCCGGCCCGACCAACAGCATGCGTGGCGCCGCCTTCCTCTCTCAATTGGATCACGCCATGGTGGTAGATGTAGGAGGAACCACCACTGATGTGGGCTGCCTCAAGGGGGGCTTTCCACGACAAGCAAACAACATCGTCGAAATCGGGGGCGTTCGCACACTATTCCGCATGCCGGACCTACTGTCTATTGCGCTCGGCGGGGGGACAATAATAGACGAAGAGAGATTAACCATCGGCCCGCACAGCGTCGGCCATCGCATCATCGAAGAGTCCCGGGTGTTTGGCGGAGCGCAGCTGACCGCAACAGACATCGGCGTGGCGTCCGGCCTGGTCGACTTGGGAGACCGCAGCCTGGTCGCCGGCGTAAATTCGAATACCGTTGCCTCGTGCAGAGAACGCATTGAGAGCATGATTGTCGAGAGTGTTGATCGCATGAAGACCGACGCCACGCCGCTGGTCCGCGTCGACCATGCAGCCGTGGCCAATGCGGTCGGTGCGGCCATCGCGCAGGTGAGTGGTGAAGTGGATCAGATATTCAGCGACATAGGACGCGAAAGAGCCATAGAGGCGGCGACGGTTCTTGCACAGGAGCGGGCGGTCGAAGCCGGCGCCGCCGAGCGTTCTCTCAATGTCGTGGAGATCGAGGATCTGCCGATCTCGTATCTGCCGGGGGACGCACGGCGGGTGCGAGTTCGGGTAGTAGGCGAAACGGGGGCGGGCGCTCCATGACCATTCCCTTCATTCTCGCAATGTTTGTCCTCCCGGCTGCCATTATCTCCCTGGCCGTGGTACTGGCCCGCATCACCCGCA
>JBDHDY010000711.1:0-2390 GCA_039591275.1 Gemmatimonadota bacterium
AAGACGTGGCGCCCCGACTACGAAATGGATATGGCTGAAAGTACCGTTGTCTACTATGCCTATGACGAAAAGAACCTCTACTTCGCCTACCCTTCGGCACTCGTCAGAAATAGCCCACCATTGCTAGGATGATTTAACCCACCAGGATTTTCCCGGCCTGTCTTTAACCTATCTGGAATCCATGACAACGTGCATGAGGGGTGACGATGAGTCACCATGCCATACGTTGCGAAGAGACCTTGTCGAATATGCCGCCGCTGGTTTCGGCCGGATGTGCGAGTAGGATCCCGCCAGCGGGCCTGCAGCCGGGCCGAATGTCAAGCCGCGCGTCGTAGGAAGAGCCAAGCTTCTTGGCGCGCCCGGAATCTGGATTACATGGTTGCATGGCGAATCCAGGCACGCAGTGTATCGGAGCGGCCGGAGGAACCGTTGCGTTTGCGCCCTCCCCTGTCGAAACTTCCCTGGGACATCGCGAAAGACGAGTTCGGGGTCAAAGGTGCTGATTTCATTGGGGTTATGGGGAGACTTCTAACTGATGCCGCGAAAGACCAGTTCACGCCTCAAGTTGTTGATACTTCATGAGATACGGGACCACTTCCCCAGGTTGTGGTGAAAGACCAGTTCAGGGTTTCGATAGTATCGGCAGCCAGAGACGACAGGACTGAGGGAGTTGACATGGAATTAGAGCTTCACCAACTCGATTTGCGTTATGAGGGACTTCGGGTCCGTCGCCCGGAGCGCGAGCGGCGGCTGCTGTCTTCGCTGGCGGAACGGGGGCAGCAGGTTCCGATCGTAGTCATTGGGCTGGCTGAAGAGCCAAACCGATTCCTGGTCATCGACGGCTACAAGAGGATTCGTGCGCTCCGACGCCTTGCTCAGGACACGGTGCGGGCCACAGTTTGGGACATGGACGAAACGGAAGCGCTGATATTGGACCGATCGCTGCGCACCGCGGAAGGAGAAACCGCCCTCGAACAAGGATGGTTGCTGGAGGAGCTGCACCGCAGCTCTGGCCTCAGCCTGGAAGATCTTGCCGGAAGGTTTGACCGAAGCGTGTCGTGGGTTTCGCGCCGGTTAGCGTTGGTGCGCGAACTGCCCGAGACTGTCCAGCAGCAGGTTCGCTGTGGAAAGATCGGGGCGCAGGCAGCCATGAAGTATCTGGTTCCCATGGCACGTGCCAATCGCGATGCCTGCGATCGCCTTGCCGAGGAGATTGCCAGGCATCGGTTAAGCACTCATGAAGTGGGCGAGCTCTACGCGGCCTGGCGGGATGGGTCAGCTGCCATACGACGACGGGTGATCGAGGATCCGACGCTCTTTTTGCGGGCCCGGCGCGAGATCGAGCAACAACAACCGGTTGCCGTGCGGGCTGCGGACGAGGTGATGCGGAACCTGGATATGGTCGGCGCGATTGCACGGCGCACGGCACGGCAGTGGCAGAACGCGGCTGAGACGATGAATCGTCGGGAGCGGGAGGAAGCCTGGTCGTGCCTGCAACAAACGATAGCCGATCTCACCCGGCTGTCGGACAAAATTGAAAGGGAGAACGGTCATGTTGAGCCAGAGTCTGCGGACAGCGATCTTGGAACTTCATCGCAAGGGCGTGGGCAAGCGTCAGATTGCGCGAACCCTCAAAGTCTCGCGTGCATCGGTCAAAAAGGTAATCCGCTCGGCCTCAAGTGTCCCGCCGCGGATCTTCCGCCCGGAGAAAGCCGAGCCTTACCGGCAACAGATCCTGGAACTCTATGCCACCTGCAAGGGGAATCTGGTCCGAGTCCATGAAGAACTTCAGGCCGACGGACTCGATCTCTCCTATCCGGCTCTGACTACCTTCTGCCGCCGGCATGGGATCGGGCAACAACCGAAGCAACCCTCCGGCAGCTATGACTTCGAGCCGGGGCAAGAGACGCAGCACGACACCTCCCCGCACCAACTCGAGCTGGGAGGGGAAAAGCGGAAAGTACAAACTGCTTCGACCGTGCTTTGTTACTCGAGGATGTTGTTCTTCCAGTTCTACCCGACCTTCCAGCGCTTTGACTGCAAGGTCTTTGTTCTTCCAGTTCTACCCGACCTTCCAGCGCTTTGACTGCAAGGTCTTTCTCACGGAAGCCCTGCGTTACTACGGCGGATCGAGCCAGGTATTTATGATCGACAATACTCACGTCATTGTGCTACGCGGCACAGGTCGCGACATGGTTCCCGTGCCGGAGATGGCGGCCTTTGCCGATCGTTATGGCTTTCGCTTCGAGGCGCACGAAGTTGGTGACGCCAACCGTTCGGGCCGGGTTGAGAGACCATTTTCTTTTATCGAAAACAACTTCCTGGCCGGTCGCAAGTTCGCCGACTGGGAAGACCTCAACCGGCAGGCACGCGAGTGGTGCGACCGAGTC
>JBDHDY010000712.1:0-2048 GCA_039591275.1 Gemmatimonadota bacterium
AGGTCGGTTTGGTCGGGCCTTGACCAGCGCCACTTTCCGCGTTGCAGCAAGTGGCTCTAACGTCCGTTTTCTGATCTGTAAGCTGCCCTTGGGTATGGTCCCCGTGAACGGCTGTTTGTGGCCGAACCCGGCCATTGGTGCGCGGGCGGGTCCAATGACGGGAATGGGTCTTGGCTGTGTAGAAACGTTTGCTGAGGCGGGTCATGGCCCGTGGTGCGGCGGACTGGGTCGGTGATTTGGTCGATTGGCGGTTTTCGGCTTGTGATCGATCCTGTGACCTGAGACAGGGCGTTCTGAGAGGGTCGTGAGCGAGGTCATCGGTAAACTGGAACGAGGGATCTATGCCCTCATCGCCGCGATCAGTGGCACGATGCCAAGGATGTTCATGACGCGTGTCAGGTTATAGGCCAAGACGCTGAGTGCCATCTCGGAGCGCACGTTCCGCAGCCGCTTCATCAGGAAGTGCGTCGCGCCCATCCGCGCCTTGATGGTCCCGAAGGGATGCTCGACGGTCTCGCGGCGCTGGCGCATCTTCTCCGGGTTCTCGTCGAGCCGGCGCTGCACGGCCTCGAGAACGTGCTCGTGCTCCCAGCGGGTGACGCGGCGCTCCTTGCCGGTGGTGCACAGGTGTTTGAGGACGCAGCCTTGGCAGGCGTTGGTCCAATAGCGGCGCAAGACGAGGCCCTTTTCCTCGCTCGTATAGCGATAGATCAGCCGTTCGCCGGCAGGGCATATGTAGACGTCTTCCTCGGCCAGGTAACGAAAATCCTGCTTGGCGAAGCGGCCTTGCGCCTTAGCGCCCGAGGTCTGCGGCTTGGGCAGAGTGACGGTGATCCCGGCCAGCTCGCAGGCCAGGATCTCCTCGCTGTCGAAATAACCGCGGTCGGCAACGACCTCCAACTTCTCGGCCTCCAGCGCGGCCTTGGCTTGCTTGGCAATAGGGGAGAGTTGCGCGCGGTCGTTGCCGACGTTGGTGACCTCATGGGTCACGATCAGGTGGTGTTCCGTGTCGACGACGGCCTGGACGTTGTAGCCGACGACGCCCGAGCCACGGCCAGAGGTGGCCATGGAGCGGGCGTCCGGATCGGTCAAGGAAATCTGCTGGTCCGGCGCCTCCTGACGCAGAGCTTCGAGGGCCTCCAGACGTCGCATCTCTTCCTTCAGCTTCACGATCTTCTCACCCAGGCGCGTCGTCCGCATGGCCAGCGCCTCCGATGGCTCCTGCCGGTCGGCGCTGTCCAGCTGGTCGAGATAGCGCGCGACGCTCTTCTCGATCTGCGCCATGCGCCGCTTCATCTTGGCCGCCGTGAAGTTGCGGTCCCGGTTGTTCACTGCCTTGAACTTGCTGCCGTCGATCGCCACGCTGGCCTCGGCCAACAAACCGAGCCGGCGGCAGAGCGCCACGAACCGCGCGCAGACCTTGCGGATCGCCGCCCCATTGTCCTTACGGAAGTCGGCAATCGTCTTGTGATCGGGCACCAGGCGCCCGCATAGCCACATGACCTCCACGTTGCGCCCCGCTTCCCGCTCGAGGCGCCGGCTCGATTGCACACGGTTGAGATAGCCATAGATGTAGAGCTTCAGCAGAGCCGAGGGGTGATAAGCCGGCCGGCCCGTCGCCTTCGGATCAACACCACCGAACCCCAGCTCACCCAGATCAAGCCCCTCGACGAAGACATCGATCACCCGGACCGCGTTCTCCTCAGCAACAAAATCCTCAAGCGTTTCGGGAAACAGCGTGCTTTGGCCGCGATCCAAACCCTCGACAAATCGCTTCATCAGCATCTCCCGGCGAATCCGGAAGAATCATAACAGCATCAACGTTTTTACACAGCCAGGGTCATTTCCGGTCTTTAGCCGGGCCGATCGAATCCGTCTGCTGCTGAGGTAAAAGCGGTCGTCCTATGTCGGCTTTCGCAGGTCGTCTCGATTCTCCGCCAAACGATTTCCGCTTTAGGGGGCAAACTTGACGCTCTGAAGGGTAGCCAGTTTCGTCTCGAACTAGCCAACATCGGAATTTGGTGAAAGCTTTGGCATCCTTGATCGAG
>JBDHDY010000713.1:0-2430 GCA_039591275.1 Gemmatimonadota bacterium
GCCCGGCACGTTCGATGGCGGCACGGCCAGCGATCAGATCGCGACGCTCGCCGCCTTCCAACCGATCGTGTTTTCCTCGAATGCATCAAACACCATCGATGCCGCTATCGCGCTGTCAACGACAAGTGATCTCGGGAACACCACCCCGGCCGACGACGGATATGGCACGCCAAGCTCCACCATTTTTGGTGATGCGAACAGCGACGGTTTCTTCGATGACAAGACCGCGCTGCTCGGACTCAACGTGCAGAAGTACGGGCGCACCACCGGCCTCACAAGCGGGACGATCACCGGGATCAACGCAACTTTGACAATCTGCTACGAAGTGATGTGGATCTTCTGTACCAAGTCGGCTCGGTTCGTCGATCAGCTCATCGTCGAGCCAGGTACCTTCAGTGACGGTGGTGATTCGGGTTCATTTATTGTCTCTAACGACGGGGGCAACAACCCCGTGGGGTTGCTGTTTGCGGGAAGCGCCACGCAGACCATCGCGAACCGAATCGACCTGGTGCTCGACCACTTCGGGGTGTCGGTGGACGACGGCACCTCGCCCCCACCCCCGCCACCTGCGCCGGTGACGGACATGGCGATTACGAGTGTCGACGCACCCGCGTCAGTCACGCAGAATAACACGGCGGATGTCATCGTCACGGTCAGAAACGTTGGCACCGAGCCCGTGAGCAGCAGCTTCCCAGTGACCCTCAGGGACGTGACGGACGACGTTACGATCGGGGAGCAGAGCGTGTCAGGTCTCGGGCCGGGCGACACGGCCACGCTGACGTTCAGCTGGAGCACGATGGGTAGCTCCCTCGGAGAGCACACGCTGACGGCAAGTCACGGTTTCGGGGACGACAACCCGAGCAACGACCAGAACTCGACGACCGTTACGGTAAACGCCGAGGCCAGTGGCATCCACATCGGAGATCTCGACGCATTTCCTTCGAGCAGTGGAAAGACCTGGTCGGCGACCGTTGAAATCACAGTGCACGACGCGAGTCATACCCCGCTGAACGGCGTGGTCGTGACGGGAAACTGGAGCCGGAGCGGCCTGAATTCGGACACTTGCACAACGGGCGAGTTGGGCGGTAACGGGAGCTGCATCGTCCTTTTCCCGGCACTCAGGAAGAGAGTTCGCTCGGTGACCTTCACTGTTACGAGCGCAACAAAGATTGGGGAGACCTACGATTGGTCCGCGAACCACGATGTGGACGGGAGCAGCAACGGCACGTCAATCACGGTGAACAAGCCGTGAGCCAAGATGTCCATCCCGGCCGGGACCGCCCCGGCCGGGAAGCCCCCCAGGCCAGTCAGGTTCCGGGGGCTGTTGCGCTGCTACTATTCGCCTGCCAGCTTGCCTGCTGCGCCGGAGGGGACCAGCGCGAGGAGATGAATGTCGTGTCTTCCAAGACCATCGAACAGGTGCTAGCGACGCATACGGACTCGCTCATGGCGCTTCCAGGTGTCGTGGGGACGGCCATCGGTATGTGTGACGGCGCTGCCTGCATCCGCGTGTTCCTCGCCGATTCGAGCGCTGAGGCTCGAGCGAACATCCCAGCCCAACTCGAGGGTTATTCCGTCAAGGTCGAGGTGACAGGCCCCTTCCGCGCGCGCGGGTCCAACACGGACTGAGCCACTCCGGCTTGGTTGGAGGCGTTTGAGGATCCGGCTCGCTTGCGCGGACCTGTGTGATCCGTACTCATCCTCCCCTCGTATCCCCAGATCCCTGGCCGAGCCGCATTATCTCGGCTCGGTATCGAAGTGGACTCGTTGGTAGATCACACTCGTCGGCGCGCGATGCACCGGCTCATAATGCCCAACGATGTGTCGCGCTAAGATCAGTCGAAGATCTGGGAAGGTTCCGCTCGAGGCCAACGTGTGTGCTTGCTTGATTCCGGCCGTTTTTGCCTCCATCATCCAGAAACGGATGTTGTGTGAGTGGTTGATCCCGTCAGAGATTGGCGAACAGACGCTTGGAGGCGTCATGTGGTTCAAGAGAATGATGTTGGAAGACTGGTTCGATACCCACCAGTACGAGGTGGAATACGACGGACAGTATGATGGCCTGTCTCCTGAGCACATCATCGTGACTTGCGGAGCCAGTGAGGCGAACTTCGCCACCGTTGCGGCGCTGGTGGAGCCCGGCGATCACGTTGTGGTGGAACACCCGAACTACCCATCGTTGTACGAGGTCCCCAGGTCGTTGGGGTGTGACGTCAGCTTGTTCACTCTGACCCAAGAGCAGGCGTTCATGCCTGATTTCGCTGAGCTCGAGCGCCTCGTCACGCCCGAGACCAAGCTCATCAGCCTCACGCATCCCAATAACCCCACCGGATCGATGATCTCTGAGGCGATGCTCGAGCAAGCCATCCGGATCGCCGAATCGAACAACACGTACTTGCTGTTCGACGAGACCTATCGCGAACTCGCCTT
>JBDHDY010000714.1:0-2047 GCA_039591275.1 Gemmatimonadota bacterium
CCCGAGCGACATCCCATGACACCGCCAAACTGCACCGTTGACCTGGATCGCCGCTGGTCCACGATCAAACACGGCACCGCTCGTGCCCGGGCAATCGATCACCGGCCGAACCGGCCTGCCAAGTCATCGCGTGACCCCTCTGGCAGACGCGTAACCTCACCCCAACCCCATCCGGAGCGGCCACTGCGATCACCAAAGCCGGGCTACGCGAGCGCCGCCATCATCGTCGACCCGGTCAAATCCCCATAGACCTGGAAGCCCCCCGCGATTTCGTGCCTTGGCGCTTCTCCGACGCCGGCAAACCCGTGCCCAACCTCCTGCGTCGTGCCGGGCGTCCGAGAAACCTGCACAATAAGCGACATTGGATCACCCCGATCAGGTCGAGCAATGGTCGATGACCACGCTACGTGAGAAGCTGATCAAGATCGGCGCCAAGGTCGTCTGGCACGGTCGCTACGTCACATTCCAGCTTGCCGAGGTCGCGATGCCCCGGCGGACGTTCGACGAAATTCTGCGACTGATCGACGGCCTGCGGCCGAAGCCGGCGCCGACATGACGCGTCGCGTCATCGCTGCGATAGTTTCGAAACCGCGGGTTCCGGGCTCTCGGCACGTGCCGAGCAATCAACTCTTCGTAGCCAACGGGGCTTTGGCCATGCCCCGGGCGCACCGATTGGCCAAATGGACGCCCCTGATCCAGCCTCCGCAACCATGGTACCTCCGCAACCATGGTTGCGGACAGCGAGTGGTTCATCTACCATTCTTTCCGGCACTTGGGAGGAGTTAACTGGGAAATCCCGATTGAGAGGTTATCTGGGAAATGTCAGTTGAGATCACGGCCTGGCGGCCAATCCGCGAGCTGGACGTTGCACTGGGGAGGCGTGGCCTAGTGGGGAGATCGTCTCCGCCGAACCAAGGGATAAGGAACTCGGAGACAGGAGTATTGACCATGAGTGACCTTCGTTTTGTTGTGCCCGCAATGCTGCTGGCGTTCGCGGTTTCGTCAAGCGCTTTCGCCGCCGACGTTGAGGGCTTGCCTACGCAGGGGACGGAAGGGCGACAGGCCGCGACCCAATGCCTTGAAGAGCTTCAAGCGTTCGACGGAATGCTGACGGACGTCGGGTTCGGCACGCTTCGGCCCGGTGGCTACGGCGCGTCGGCACCATCCGGCTATTATGACTACTCCGTTTCCGGTGGCAGGGGCACTCCACGTCAAAAGCTCTACGTGTTACGCAACGCCGCCTATGTCTATGGGATGGATGGGGACGAGGAGTCCTGCCAGTTGGTTCTGGGCTCGATGCGCAAGACGTTTGAGCAACATCAGAAACTTGTGGACGCCGGTCTGGATGCCCCGAACCTGCGAGTTAATTGGCGCCACAAGCATCTCGCGGCGGCGCAACCGGTCGCTGAGGTGAAACATCTGATGCGAGCCGATGTCGTGATGGGGGCCCAGATCCGCAACCCGATGGACGAAAAACTGGGCGAGATAGAGGACTTGGTCCTCGATCCCGCCGGACTGGACATCGGCTATGTTATCGCCTCCACGGGCGGGTTCCTTGGCATCGGACGAAAGCTGGTGGCCGTGCGGTGGAAGGATCTCCGGATCACCGAAGATCATGAGCTCTATGTCCTGAACACACCGAAGTTGGCCTTCGACAAGGCGCCGACCGTGGACCGACGCAACCTCCTCGAGAAGACGGCCGATCTCAGCTGGCGGCAGGAGCTGGACCGGTTCTGGGATCAGAATCTAGAGAAATAGGGCTCCGTTGCAAAGATTTGTCGAGGCCGTCCTGAGGCGTTTATCCGACAACGTCCTTATGCATAGAGGCCGAACAGTCGGTTGATGAAGCGCGCCTAAATTCCACCACCAATAGCCTCTATCCGCGGCACTCTCCATTGGCGCGCTGACAGGCGTCCAGCGTCATCGACTTCCGCTCCGGGTCATAGCACTAAATCGCTCCGCGATAGTTTGCTGGGGCAGACGGTTCGAGCTGCTGGCGGCAACCACCAGTGAATTCCTTCTAACAAACCTTCGAACGGATTCCTGA
>JBDHDY010000715.1:0-3083 GCA_039591275.1 Gemmatimonadota bacterium
CACACTCGTCAGTGCCGCGAAGATGTCAATCGGCACCGGAAAAATGATGGTCGAGTTCTTTTCGACCGCGATTTCGGTCAGCGTTTGCAGGTAGCGCAGTTGCAGCGCGGCGGGTTCCCCCGCCATCGTATCTGCCGCGTCACGTAGCTGCGGTGCCGCCTGGGCCTCACCGGCCGCGTGGATGACCTTGGCGCGGCGTTCGCGCTCGGCTTCTGCCTCCTTGGCCATCGAGCGCTGCATGCTCTGCGGCAGGCCCACGTCCTTCACCTCGATGGTGCTCACCTTGACGCCAAATGGCTCGGTGGCCTGATCTACCAATTCCTGAATCTGGCGGTTGATGCTGTCCCGGTCTTTGAGTAGTTGGTCCAGCTCCGATTGGCCAATCACGCTTCGCAGCCGGCTCAAACACTCGGTAGAACGCCACCGCGTTCACGCTGACCGTCACGTTGTCCGAGGTAATCGCGTCCTGCGGTGGCACGTCGATCACGTCTTGCTGCAAGCTGACCTTCTGCATGCGGTCAATGATCGGCACAATGAAGCGCAAACCGGATCTTTTAGTCCCCGACAGGCGACCCAACCGAAAGATCACGCCGCGCTCCCACTCCTTCACGATGCGCACGGCCGAGGCGATCACCGCAAGGCCGCTGACCAATACGACACCTAATGAGACTATCGTACCGATATTATCCATGGCTCTATCCCTTCAGCCATCTACGTCAAAACTAACATAGCCTGCTATGTGAGCAAGCCGGTGGGTTGAGCACAGTTCAATGCCCGAACAAGGCTTCAGTATCGTCTGGAGTTTCGTTCATTCTCGCTCACTTTGCAAGCCCGCGTAATGGGGGAGGGGATCGCAATTTAGGCGCGAGAACCCCAATTTGCGGAAGGTAAATTTCCTGCCGCCCGCCTCAAACAACTCTCCGTAATCGGAGAGCCAGAGCGTGGTCAGGTCGTGGTCAGGTCGTGCCAGATCATCCGTTGCGGCTCGAAGACTGTTATGGAGGCCCTGGCAGACCAGTCGGTGTCCTAGCGGGAACGTCGCTGGTCCACCTTGATTGTGTGGCCGCCGAGCTCCGTCCCGTTCAGGCCATTTATGGCAGCCGTCGCCTCTTCCTCGGTGCTCATCTCAACGAAGCTCATCTCAACGAAGCCGAAGCCTTTCGAGCGGCCTGAGGCGCGGTCAGTGATGATCTTGACACTGGCAACTTCGCCATACTCCTCGAAAGCCGCACGCAGTTCGTCTTCCGTCGTACTGTGGGACAGGTTGCCTGCATAGACGTTGGTGGCCATGAGGAATCTCCTTGGTTCTGTGTGCCGGGTACTACCGCTTCTTTGTGCGAAGGGTCGACACTACTCAAGATAGTCACGCAGCCGGTTGGCCAGCCTGGGATTCCGCAGTCTTGTCAGCGCGATCTTCTCTAGCTGCCGGATGCGCTCCCGGGAAAGGCCAAACTTGACCGCGATCATCTCCAGCGTGTGCTCCTCCCCTCCATTCAGACCGAAGCGCAGCCTCAAAATACGGGCCTGGCGGGGTGTGAGCTCGGCCAGGACGTCCTCAATCGCTCTCCGTAAGAGGCGGAGCCCTGCCTCGTCGAATGGTTCGGGCGCATCCACATCCTCGATCAAGTCCCCGAACTCTCCGTCCCCATCGACCCCCACCGGCCGCTCCAGCGCGAGGGTGTGTCGACTCGTGTCCAGCATGCCCTGCACGCTCTCGGCGGGCAGTCCCATCTGGGCCGCAGTCTCCTCCGGCGTGGGGCGTCGCCCCCACTCCTGCTCCAGCGCATAAGCCGTCTTGTACATCTGCCGGAGGCGATCGGTCATATGCAGGGGGATGCGGATGGTGCGCGTCTTCTGAGCCAGCGCGCGCGTGACCGCCTGCCGGATCCACCAGGTAGCGTAGGTACTGAAGCGGTTGCCGCGCTTATGATCGTACTTGTCCACAGCGCGCATCAGCCCGGTGTTGCCCTCCTGGATCAGGTCCGAGAAGGGTAATCCCAGCCGCGTATAGCGTTTGGCGATGCTGACCACCAACCGCGTGTTGGCCCGAGCCAGGTGTTCGCGGGCCGCCTGTGCGTCGTGGATGGCGGCCTCCCATTCGTCTCGCTGGCGGGGGTTCAGGTCTGGCGAACTTTCCAGCGCCTCACGCGCCGCCACCCCGGCCTCGATGCGCCGGGCCAGCTCAACCTCCTCTTCGGCGGTCAGCAGCGGTTCCTGCGCCATCTGCCAGAAGTAGACGCCCACCAGGTCGCCGGCCGCCAGGGCGTTGACGTTGCGAGAAAACGACGCCTCTCCCTCGCCATTCACTTTGTCATCCACCGCGTCCAGTGTCTTCAACCTATCGTGGTTCAACAACCAACCTGACCACCGTTCGCTCTTGACCGTCAATCATGATCTCGATCAGCATGGGGATACAGATAACATCGATACCGTCCAGCTCAAGGAATCGCCTGGCGATGGCCGTCGCCTTGACGGCCTGGTTGACTGCCCCAGCACCAATGGCCTGGACCTCTGCGTGCTTGTGCACACGCATGACCCCGGCGATGGCACCCGCCACCGCAGTAGAGCGTGATGTCGCGGCTACCTTGATGGTGTCCATGTTGTTGCCATCCTCTCGACGTCCGCTACTCAGATCTAGTATAGACCATTTCGAGTAGGCAGAAAGGTGGGGCCGTATGGACCTCGCGTGATATTTCGAAAAGAAAAACCCCTCAGTGGAGGGGTTTCTTTTTTGATTTGCCCGGCCTAGTAGTCGGGCATGGGGGGCATGGGGGGCATGGGCGGTCCTTCTTCTTGGGGGATGTCGGTGATCAGCGCTTCGGTGGTCAGGATCATGGCGGCGATGCTGGCCGCATTCTCCAGCGCGCCGCGCGTGACCTTGGCCGGGTCGATGATCCCGGCCTCGATCATGTCCACATACTCACTGGAGAGCACGTCGAATCCGATGTTCTTGTTGCCCTTTTCCTGCTGGGTCCGTCGCACGTTGTCGAGGATGACGGCCCCTGGTCGTAGCTTCTCTATCTTTAGGCCTATAACCAGTTCCCAGTAGAGACATTCTGATACCTGGTTAGTCGTCGTCGCCC
>JBDHDY010000716.1:0-2044 GCA_039591275.1 Gemmatimonadota bacterium
GATCACCAGGGCGGGAATGACGTGACTGAAGGGGATCGGCGCTAGGAGCGTTGCGCCCAGAAGCATAATGACAAAGCCGACCGCTCGCTTGGTTGCCTCAAAGGGCGTGTGCCAACGCGGACGGACAAGCCGCTCGATACGCTTCAGCATGGGGATAACGCGTTCGACGAGTCGCGCGAGCCGGTGCGTCGAAAGACGGCGGGCAGCGACAATGCGGGGCAAAATGGGCCCCCGACGAGCCAGGATCATCTGGAATGCGATGGTGGCAAGCAGGATGCCAGCTAACGGAGACGCCCCCGGTATCAGAGCCACGAGGGCGATGAGCAGCATGACGATACCAAACGATCGTTCGCTAAGGTGGTCGACGATCCAGTCCAGGGTCACGCAATCTAGCGGCGCGTCTTGCAGCAGAGCTTCGAGTACAACCGACGTCGGAACCCGCTTCTCCATGACGGTGCCTACTTGCTCGGACTCATTTGGCGAGGGCAGGGCATCGCGCTTGGCGCGCGAGCCAGTCGGGAAGAGTTATGTTCTTTCTGAGCGCTTGTCCAGACGCACGCCGCTAACACACGCAAAGACTGAATCCGTTCTGCCGTCGTCTTAATCTGCCTCGCCATGGTTCCGCACATGTTCGCGGCCTTGCGTCAGAGCACGGACTCGCGCAAATCCTTAGGCCGCACTCCAGATAATAAATTTTTTACTGTCAAAAAAAACAAAAAGAAAACCAAGTGCTATATCGTCTAGTATTTTGCTTCAAACAAACCTTATCAAAAAATACACCACATCGGTTATTGTACAATACTTATGTGAGCACTATATATTTACGAGCGGCAAATCATTGCTGCAATAATTAAAGGGATATCACATGGCCAAAAAGAAATTCGGATGGCGGAGAGAAAATTTGTCCGCAGCGCCCAATACGCCGAGCGACGACAGCCCCGACGACAAGTCCAAGCCCGCGCCGGCAGCCGATCAGCCGGCCACACAGCGTGAGAACACGCCGGCCGAAGTTGCGCCCGCGCCCAAGTCGTAGCAATCGGAACGGAGGGGGACTTGGTCCTCCTCCGTCACGCCTCAATCGAACACCCCTCAATCGAACGGAAAGGCCGCCAACCAGGAGGTATCCAATGATGGTCCGCACGAGCAAAAAGACAGTGACTTTCAGGAGGCCCTTCGTCCTTGGCGGGTTCGATGAGGTGCTGCCGGCTGGCGCCTATAGCGTGGAAACGGATGAGGAGCTTCTGGAAGGCATCTCCTTTCCCGCTTACCGGCGGATATTGAGCCTGATCCACCTGCACCCCAAACCCGGTCGTCCCGGCCTCACGCAAACGTTGACGGTCGATCCGAATGAACTGGACGCGGCTCTGGAGCGCGACCAGGCGCCTAAAGATGCTCCGGTTGGTCGGGATGCCCATCAAGAGACACTGACAAGGGCAACGAAACCGCGCCAGGAAGCGACCGACCGTCAAGCCATGGATCGAGCCGAAGACGAAGGGATGATCGTTCATCCTGGGCAAACAATTGCCCCGCGGCGCGAGCAAGAGGCTGCGTCGTGAGCGTTAGGCCGGTCAGCGCAATGCAAAAACACTGAGCGTGAGCTCAAGCGTTTACAAGAAGGGGCATTCCGATGTCATCTCAGAACGGTAACGGCGGTCAGAGTGGTCCCTGGGGTGGCGGGTCCAAGCCCGACGCTGATCTTGAAGCGCTTGTTCGGCAAGGGCAGGATCGGCTCAAGCAGATCATGCCGGGCGGTGGTCCGCGCAACGTAATCATCCTTGCGGTACTTGCTCTGATCGCCTGGGGCGCATGGTCGGCCTACTACACCGTGCCGAGCGACTCCGTCGCCGTCGTGCAGCGTTTCGGCAAATATCTCAAGGACGTTCCACCGGGATTGCATTTCAAGCTGCCGCTGGGCATTGATGCCGCCACGATCGTTCCCGTCAAACGGCAGTTGAAGCAGGAATTCGGGTTCACGACCCCAGGCGCTGGTGATCCCCATCAGAGCCCGCGTCCCGGCGAGGGACAGCGGGAAACGCAGATGGTG
>JBDHDY010000717.1:0-2041 GCA_039591275.1 Gemmatimonadota bacterium
CAGCCTCCGCCAGCGGCACGGACTCCCGTGCTGGGTAAACGCCGTATCCAGCGGCGACTTCGTAGGCCTTGGCCAGGCCAAGGTGGAGTGAGTGCTACTCTTAGTTGAGAATTGAAACGGCTCCAAACCCTGTGGTTTGATGGAGTTGATAGAAAACCATCAGCCACGGAGAGAGGAGCCGGTGATGGGAAGTATCATCCGCACGGTCGGAAACCGCAAGGAGAAGAAGCGTCTCGGTGAAGTGGACGTGATGGCTCGCGAGGAGTACTCGGAGCTGGATTTGGATGCGAGGGTCGAGCTGATTCGTTCGCTCATTCCGCTGGGCCTGATGCACGTTCGGGAACTCCTGGATGATGAGGTCACGGAACTGGCGGGAGCATTCCATGCGCGGACGCCGGAGAAGCGAGGATCCCGCTATGGGAGCAATCCGGGGACGGTTCAGCTTGCGGGTCAACGGATCCCGATTCGCGTGCCTCGAGTCCGGAGTTCTCAGGGCGAGATCCCACTGCGGTCGTACCAGACGCTGCACGGCCAGGGCGAAGTCGACGAGCTGCTGTTGAAACGGGTGTTGTACGGGATCTCGTGTCGGAACTACGAGCACGCGGCGAGATCGATTCCCGGGGCGATCGGCTTGTCGAGCTCGTCGGTGTCGCGATCGTTCGTGAAGGTGTCTGCGGCCAAGCTTCGGGAGTTCCAGGAGCGTGATCTGAGCGGCGAGGATTTCGTGGCGCTGGTGGTGGACGGGAAGACGTTCGCCGAGGACACGATGGTGGTGGCGCTTGGAATCACGCTGACGGGTAGCAAGCGTTTCGTGGGCTTCGTTCAGACGGGGACGGAGAACGACAAGGTGTTGGCTCCCTTCCTGCGCGGCCTGGTGGATCGCGGCCTGGACATTTCCGACGGCTTGTTGGTGGTCACGGACGGGAGCAAGGGTCTGCAGTCCGCGGTGAAGAAGGCATTCAAGGACAAGGCGCTGATCCAGCGTTGTCAGTGGCACAAGCGCGAGAACGTAGTCGGTTACCTACCGAAGAAGGAACAGGCGGAATGGCGCCGGCGCTTGCAGTGGGCGTACAGCCGCGAGACGTACGACGAGGCTCGCAAGGCTCTGCTGGAGTTGCACGCGGAACTGGAGCAGCGGAACCAGTCTGCAGCCCGGAGCTTGATGGAAGGGTTGGAGGAGACGTTGACGCTGCATCGTCTCGGGGTGTTCGGGGCACTGGGCCAGTCGCTCAAGACGACGAACTGCCTCGAGTCCGTGAACGCCCTGGTGGAGGAGCGCTGCAGCAAGGTGGATTGCTGGAAAAACTCCAACCAGAAGCAGCGATGGTTGGCGACGGCATTGCTCGACATCGAACCACGCCTGCGGAAGGTGAAGGGATACCGGAACCTTCGAAAGCTGAGAGAAGCGATCAAGCGTGAACTGAAGATCGGTGTTGTTGACGAGAAGAACAAAGCAGCGTGATCAACCATGGGAGCCGTGAAGATTTTCAACTAACAAAGGGCTTGACTCGCAACGTCGGCGCCTATGGAACTTCGTATACTGGAACCACCGCTGAGTTGCTCTCTGCCGTCGGCCACCCGGCCGTCAAAGCGGTCATCCCCGGCTGGTCGGACCTCGACGTCTATATGTCGCCGGTGCGGCCCTACGGACTGTGTGCCAGCGGTTTCCTGCAGGAGTGGAGCACGTTCGTCGACTGGCTCGACGACAACAAATCTGCGCAGCTTGGCCGCAGCGTGCGCCGTGTCGACGCCGACAAGGATGGTTCGTTGCTGGCCGCGGCCGTGGCCGAGCACGCCGGGAACCCAGACGTGTTCTCTGGCGTTCAACGCGCCGAGTTCCGTGACGACGCCATAGATGGCACTCGCATCTACGAAGTAGGACCACTGCACTGGAAGAATGAGATCGAAGAAGCCAATGTGCCGGCATTAGTGCTGGTCAGTTGGTTCGATGCCGGATCGGCCGAGGGCGCGCTTCTACGGTTTCGCCATTTCTCACATCCGCAAAAGCTCGTGATCATGGCCACGAACCATGGCGGCGTCC
>JBDHDY010000718.1:0-2040 GCA_039591275.1 Gemmatimonadota bacterium
GGTGAAGGCGACCTCGCTACTGATGTCGGTGCTACTCCTGGGGCTCACAGGGACAGCTGTGCACGCTGAACCCGCATCCTCGGTGAGCAGCGCGGCAGATCAGGCGGCCCGCCAGGTTGCCGAGGCCTTCAAACCGTCCTGGGGGACGGTCCTGTCTTCCCTTCCGAACAATCAATATCTCGTCGACGTCACGGCTGAAAGTGGTGCGTACGTGGGGATGGAATTGGAGGTCTTCCGCGAAGGAGAGCCCTTCAAGCATCCGGTCACCGGTCAAGTCCTCGGCCGGATGGATCGCCCGGTGGGAGTGGTCCGGTTGGTAGAGGTCCAGGACCAGTTTTCCGTCGCCGAGATGGTCCAGCTCGAAGAAGGGGAAAAGTGCCGACAGGGAGACGGGGTCCGTGTGAGCAAGGCGCGGATCCTCGCCGGGCTGGCCCATGTCACCTCGTCAGTAATGGACGAACGGCAGGCCCGGATTCTAAATCGCGAGATCGAGGCCGCGCTGCTCAAGACCGGCCGCTTCGAGGTGATGGACGAGCGGATGATGCGCTCGACCCTGACGAAGGAGCAGGTGGCCGATACCACCGCGCTGACCGACCCCCGCGTTCTCGAGATCCTGCGTGAGACGCTGCGGCTGCACGCGGTGATCTTTCCGGTCGTGCGCTCGGCCGAAGGCGGGGTGAATGTCGAGCTCAAGGTCGTCTCGACCTTTTCCGGCCGGCCTCTCTATCTGGCGAGCGCCGAGGTACGCATGGCAGCCGCGGCGCCGACGGCACCCGAACAACAGCAAGTGACTCCCCAACCCCCCTCTGCCCCGGCCCCCTCGGCCGCCGTGACGCCTGCGCCCCAGGATGCGCCAATCCCCTCTTGGCTTGGTCCACCGGGCCGGCACTCCCCGGACAACTTTCTGGCCGTTCCGTACATGGGTATCCCCAGCGCGCGGCTCGTCATAGGTCCCGAGTTCGATGACGGGCTCCGGGGCATCGCGGTGGCAGACCTCAACGGCGACGGCCGAAAGAATGAGATTGCGTTAGCCCTACGCAATCGGATTAACATTTACGCGGTCGATGGGAAGGCCTTTCGCCTCCTCTGGTCGAGCAAAGACCAGTCGTGGGAGAAGTATAGCAACATCCTGGCACTGGATGCAGCTGACATCAACGGCAACGGAGTGGCCGAAATCTTTGTGACGAGCTATTTCGGAGACGATGCCAACTCATTTGTCCTCGAGTTCCAGGAAAAGGAGTGGGTCAAGACCTGGGGGCATGTGGAACTGTTCTTCCGGGTCCTGCCGAACGGCCAGGGCAAACCAGTCCTGTACGCACAACGGGGCGGCGGGACAGGCGATGAGCCGTTTGCTGGACGGGTGAGCACCTACGTGGCTCGGAATGGTGATTACGAGGCGGAGACCGATCCGAAGCTGCCCTCCGGGACATACATCTATAACTTTGCTATTGGCGACGCCAGGAACGACGGTAGCAAGCAGGTTCTCCAGATCAACAACGAACATCGTCTGCGGGTCTACAAGGGTGGCAAGCTCAAGTCCCAGCCTCCGGACCGCTTCGGCGGGAGCGGGGTCTTCTTTGACTTTTACCCGGGCGTGGTCAAGCAGACTGTTTTTTCGGAAGCCGATGTCGAGTTCGAACGCATCTACGTGCACCCCCGCCTCCTGATCACTGACGTCGACGAGGACGGCAAACGGGAGCTGGTGACGGTCCAGAACACGGCCAGTACCACTCAGATCTTCAAACATCTCACCCTGTACGATAAGAGCAAGATCTTGGCCCTGCGCTGGGGCGGGACCGGATTTCAGATCCTGTGGGAGACCCCGAACCTCGAGGGGTACATTACTGACATCTTTTTCGGGGACCTGGGGGATGGGGGAGATCGCGTCCTGATGTTTGCCCTCGTTCGGCCCGAGAAACTGGGGTTACTGGGCGAAACCAGCGGACTGTTCCTTTACCGTTTGGGCGCTGGGGGGCCACAGCCGCAGGGAGCGCGTACGCCCCAATTAGGGCAAGTTGTGAAGTAGAAACCTCGAACATC
>JBDHDY010000719.1:0-2033 GCA_039591275.1 Gemmatimonadota bacterium
CCGAAGCGGTGCGGTCACGGATCGACTGGAAGTACGCCTTGAGTCTGGAATTGAGTGATGCAGGGTTTGATTATTCGGTGCTGAGTGAGTTTCGAACGCGGTTGATTGAGCAGGATGCCACCGGTAGGCTGTTGGAGGCGCTGCTGGGACGGTTCAAGGAGAAAAGGTTGCTGAAGGGCAAGCAGCGGCAGCGCACCGACTCAACGCATGTGCTGGCAGCGGTTCGAGAGTTGAACCGATTGGAGAACATGGGCGAGACACTGCGAGCCGCCCTCAACAGTCTGGCGACCATTGCCCCCGATTGGTTGGTTGAGCACATCCCGATAAAGTGGTTTGATCGCTATGGCAAGCGCTTTGAGAACTGGCGGCTGCCTCAAACCAAAGCTGAAAGACAGGTGCTGGCGGATACGATCGGAGCCGATGGCTATCTTCTCTTAGAGACCATTGCAGCAGCCTCGGATCTTGCCTGGCTGCGTGACTTGCCAGCCGTTGAGCTTCTACGGCGGGTGTGGGTGCAGCAGTACTGGTGCGACAATGGGCAGGTCAAACAGCGCCCGGTCAAAGATATGCCTCCTGCAAGCACGTGGATCCGCTCACCTTATGATGACGAGGCCCGTTACTGCAACAAGCGGAGTACGGACTGGGTCGGCTATCGTATGCACATCACCGAAACCTGCGATGAGGGCCATCCGCGCCTCATCACCCACGTTGAGACGACAGAGGCCACCCTACAAGATTGTGACATCGTCGACAAGATCCACGGCGACCTGGCAGCCAACGATCTGCGTCCCGAGATCCACCTGGTTGATGCGGGTTACGTGGATGCGGAAAATCTCGCCGATAGCCAGCACAAGCACGGGGTTGATCTGTTTGGCCCAACCCGCCCGGATACCAGCTGGCAGACCCAATCCGAAGATGGTCTGGACATGATGCAGTTTGCCGTGGATTGGGAGGCTCAGTCCGTGACCTGCCCCGCTGGGCAGCGCAACGTGGTCTGGGCAGAAGGGCTCAGCCAGTATGGCACACCGGTCATCCGGGTTCATTTCTCACCGGCGGCTTGTCGGACCTGCGAGCTTCGCCCACGCTGTACACGGGGGCTCAAACGGGGATTGACCTTGCGCTTGCAGGCGGTGCATGAAGCGTTGCAGCAGGCACGCCAGCGCGAACAAACTGATGAGTTCTGGGCAGCCTATCGTAAGCGAGCCGGGGTCGAGGGGACCATTTCCCAGGCTTTGCGTGTGGGGGGCATACGTCGCTCTCGCTATGTCGGCCTGGCCAAAACCCATCTGCATTGTGTCGCCACCGCTGCCGCCATCAATCTTTTTCGCGCTATCAACTGGCTCAATGATGTGCCGCTGGCCGCCACGCGAACTTCCCGTTTGGCGGCTCTGGCAGCGTGATTTTGAGTTCGCCAACAGTATCGCTAGCTACCGGACACGTTTGCTGAGAAAGTGGGCACAAAAGCGATTGGGATCGGGTCGTCGAGTGCCAATCGGCGTTCGATGAAGTCCCAGCCAATGCGGAAGATGCTCAAATCCCGGCGGTCAGTGCGATCTACTTCGCTAGCCTGATTGGTTGCCATCACCTGCTCGCCGGTGGCCACCAGCCACACATAGACCAGACAGACGGCCAGGGTCAGTCGAGAGAGGCGCATGAAGTGCTTGAGGAAGGTAACTTCCAGGTCGAAGCCATGCCCCTTCATGTCGCCAAACATCTCCTCAATCCACATCCTGCGCCGATAGAGCATGATGGCACCCTGCGAGCTGGGTAGACTGGTGGCCAGATACCAGGGATCAGGCTCTCCCCGTTTCCAATACAACACCAGGTTGGTGATGTAGGGATTGGAGGCCGTGAGGTTGACCCGCCCTAACCACCGCATGTCTCCAGGCTTGAGGTTCTGGCGATCTATGCGGTATAGAGTAAAGATCCCCTTTGGCATGAAGCGCTTCGTTCCCTTCTGCCTGAGGGCATAATCCCATTTCCAGATATCCAACTGGCGGCACAGATCCATGCTGCCGAATTCGCTGTCACCA
>JBDHDY010000720.1:0-2032 GCA_039591275.1 Gemmatimonadota bacterium
TGGCACGCAAGTGCACGTACCCGATCTTGCCCTCGCCCGCCGCATCGACCAACTGTCGGCGTGAGTACTCCCAATCGCCATAACGCAGGCTGTACTCGTTGGATGCCGGCACCACAATGGCATCCCGTGCCGAGCCTCCTGAGCGCACAGTGAGCAGTACCTGGCGGCCGGCCTGGTGTCGTAGCAGAGCCCCGATATCAGTTACCTCTAGTGTGCCCACCCCGTTAACAGCAGTGATCACGTCGCCGATGTCGATGCCCAGGTCGGGATCTGCGAGCGGCGACATCTCGTCCGGATAGTCGGGATCGGTCTGGTAAATATGATCGATCCGGTAGCCACCTGCCGCCGGATCCCGGAACATTCGTGCGCCGAGGGTTGGCACCTGAATGTCGTCCTGTCCCGTCCTCAGGTCCCCACCTCTGACGCTGGTGTGCAGTGCCGATAGCTCACCGACCACGCGTCCGATCAAGTCCGACAGCTCGTCGCGGGTAGTGACGCGGTCGACCAGGGGTAGATACTTATCCCGCACTCCCTCCCAGTCGACTCCGTGCATGTTGGGATCGTAGAAGTAGTCCCGCTCCATGCGCCAGGCGTCGGTGAAGATCTGACGCCAGTCCTCACGAACGTCGATGGGGAATGTCCAACCGCTCAGATCAACCATGCGATCACTGAGGCTGTCCACCTTGGAGGGCTTCGCGTCGATCACGTAGAGGTGATCGTTCTTCCGGAACAGGAGCTTCTGGCCGTCGCCGGACAGCTCAAATTGCCCAACGTCCTCGACGACGGTGGTCGGCTCAACGTCGTCGTTGTCGATCTTGACTGCCAATAGGTGCGCATCTGCGTTTCGTCCGGACTCCCGTGCCCGGAAGAACAGAGCGTCTCCGTTCACGTGGAGTGAACTGTAGTTGCCGGCATCCACCGGCACCCGCCTCAAGCGACGGGCCAGGCCATCCACGTCGATTAGGATCGGCTCCACGGTACGTTCATCCGAATCTGAGCTACCGCGATCATTCTGCTCAGATTCGCGGTCTGCTGCAACCGCTAATTCGTCGTCCGGCTTGAACGGCGAGCGCAGCCCTTTTCTCAGTGCCACCTCGAAGATCTCAATGGGCTTGTCGAAGAACGGCTCCGGTTGGCGCGAGCCCCACGGGCTTCCAACCTGCGACCGCAGATTCCGGTCCGACAGAAAGTAGATGAATTCGCCGTTGGGATCCCAGCCGATGTCGAAACTGTTGACACGGTCACTGGTGAGTTCGACGGTGATCTCAGTATCCACGTTATACAGCTTGATCTGCCGGAAGCTGTTCAGCGCGGACATGGTGTACGCTAGCCAGCGACTGTCGGGAGCCCAGGCGAAGTCACCAATGCCCTGGCGATTTTCTGAAATCCGCCGCATCTCTCCTGAGCCGACGTTGAGCACCCACATGTCCCTGTTGTTGTCATCGAAGGCGACCCAGTTGCCGTCGGGAGATGGGAGGCCCTCAAAACGCAGGATGTCGCCGTTGTTTGTGAGGGCCTGGTCTTCGCCCACCCCGTTCACAGGGATCCTCGTGAACTCGAACTCTCCAGTTTCGTCGGACAAACCGAGCAGTGTCTCACCATCCGGCATGAAGACCGCGTCACGAAATCGCACGCCATCCTTGCGCGAGGCTCGCACGAACCGACCTTGTTTGGCCGGCACCACGAACACACGGCCGCGCGCCGTGAGCACCACGCTCTCCCCCTTGGGATGGATGTGTGCCGACGTAACGTACTGCATGGGATCCTCGACCCACTTCTCACGCAGCTGGTCGAAATCGGAGGCAAGGGTGATCGGGATCAGCTCGGCGTGGTCCGCAGCGACGTCGTACGACCACAAGTCGGCGCTCAACTGATATACGATTCGACCGTTAGCGAGTGAAGGGTTCTTGACATCCCAACCACTGTGACGGGTGTGCTGGCGCACATCGGCACCGTCTTCGTCCATGGACCAGACGTTCATCGTGCCGTCTCTATCGGTCACGAAGTAGACCCGGCCGTCCCACCACATCGG
>JBDHDY010000721.1:0-2027 GCA_039591275.1 Gemmatimonadota bacterium
CACCAGCTACCCCGCGCATCGATATAGCGCTTCAGCTCTCGCACTTCGAATGCCCTTGCCGGGGCACCCTCACGAACGTAGCGGAGGAGCTCAACGTCGGGGCCTCGCACCCTCGCCCTCGTGCCGGATGACCCTCCGGGGCACAGCCCACGCGATGACACATCTACCACGTCCAGATGCAGCCAGCGACCGACCGCGGAGGTTCGAGCCTCCCCTTCCGCAAATACCAGTAACGAGTCCGTGGCTGGGCTCGGGGCTTCGGAGTTCAGCCACCGTGACAGAGTCACCGAGTTCTCTCCAGCACCCGGGGGCCCACAGAGGGAGTACAATCCTCGAGCGGATTTGTAGGTGAGCGAAGACGGGGACATGGTGACGATGTCGCCACCTTGGGGGTCGCCGGTGTCCAGTTCTCGCAGCTCTTCCGACAGGATGACGGCCGCACTCCGGACGGTGTGGTTCGACTCCCCATACTGGATCTGTTCGGTGAAGGACCGTAGGGTGACGAAAAGGACCCGACACACGCCGCCGGCTGCGACGCCGAAGAGGGTCAACGCCACTAGGAGTTCGACCAGGCTGACACCCCGGCTGCTCATGGCAGACAAGCCAGGGCGGTCGAGAAACTGTCAACGCGCGTTCCTTGCGGCGTGCGAGCCCGAACCCGCACGGTGAGCCACTCTGTGGCACCCGAGGTCGCCGTCCAGCTAACCCTCAGGCGATCAATCGTCTTATCTCCTCCCGTAGTGGAGCCGCAACCGTTGTCGAGGAGCGCCTCGAGATGCTCACGCGCTACGGCGCTCACCTCCGTTGCGAGGGCCGCTTCGTTGATCATCCGGCTCGTGAGTGCCGCAGTGTGCAACAGGGCGAGAAGCCCCACGGTAAGAACGGTACAGGCCACAATGATCTCAACTAACGTGAGTCCAGCCTCGCCCCGTAACAGCCTGCTCATACATGGAGGCATTGGGCGGCTCCCTTCTCAGACACGAACCCGGGGAAACTCGCAGGGCGGCGGGGTTGGGACATAACCACGAACCCGCACGGCAGGTGCGGTTTTGTGCGGACCCGGATCCAGCAGATCTTGAAGGGGGTTGGGACGGAAAGAAGAGGGTGTCGCCCCGAACGAGTCGGGGCCTCGAGCGCGGTTACGTCAGTTGCACATTGTTTCGCCTTCGACTGTCGCCGGCGCTTGCGGGGGCACGTTGCCATGGAACAGCGCGCAAGTCCCAGCAGGGTCGCTGATGTGCTTGGCCGTTGCGGACCAGCCAGACATCGTGACGGCGTTCAACGTTATCGTCACCCCTTCCGAGGGGTCGAACCCAAGCTCGGGAGTCGGAATCGCCCCATCATAATAGGTGGCGTAATCGTACAGGTAGGACTCTTGGGACGTTGCCAAGTGACGCAGATCGGATTTCAACGTGGCGACGTACGCCCGGTCCTTGGTGTTGCGGAACTTGGGAATGGCGACCGACGCAAGAATGCCGATGATGACTATGACAATGAGGAGTTCAACGAAGGTGAAGCCGTTTCCACGAGTCCGCATGGTCACTCCTGCAGTCAATCGCAGCGAAGATTTGGAGGCGAAACCGCGAAGAGGCGGCATAGGGACGGCTGCCGCCTCTTCGGGAGCGTCAGGCTAGCCGGTTAAGTGCAGATCGGCTCGCCTTCGGGATCGCCCGCTGCGGCAACGCCCGAGCCGATGGCGATCGTGCAGGTCTTCGCCGTGCCGGAGTGGACTGACTTGGCATCCCAGCCGGTACCATCGGCGTTGTTGACCGTGACGGTCACGCCGGCCGACTCGGAGTACGCAGTAGCCAGGTCCTTGGTGTACTGCGTGTAGTCCGCGAAGTACGACTCCTCTGCAGTGACGAGGTTGCGGAGGTCGGACTTCATCGACGCGACGTACGCCTTCTCCTTCGTGTTGGCAAACTTCGGAATCGCGATCGCCGCGAGAATTCCGATGATCACCACCACGATGAGAAGCTCAATCAGTGTGAAACCCTTGCGATTCAACATCGATACTTCTCCCGCGG
>JBDHDY010000722.1:0-2023 GCA_039591275.1 Gemmatimonadota bacterium
CAGGCACCGAACACCCGCACGTTGGGCAGGGGGTCGAACTGGCCCGGCGGTCCAAGCGAACGTCGCAGCAGGCCCATGGTTTCCTGGATCGTGGTAATCATCGCCTGAGCTTCTTCGGGTTTAACCCCCGGTGTCCAGGTGATGCTGAGGGCCTGGCGTCTCATTCGGTTACTATCCTCTCTGGGCGCTCACCGTAAGAGCAGCATAGCCGCTTTGCGGTGAGGGCGCAAATGTCTGTTGTTGTTCAATGACAATGTCACCTTAGTTGGTCAATGAAAGTGTCACCTTTGCTCTACTTGTTGTACCTCCACCCTTGTTTGTAGGAGCGCCGCCAGGGATGGGTCGATGCAGGCTGGACGGGAGCGCGTGAGGGTGGGACAGAGACAGGCGGCGCGGGTGGTTGATCGGGCGGGCGAGGGGTAGGCAGGACGGCAGGAGTGAATTTGCCCACGCGCAAAGGGCCGGTGTCAGCCGCTTGAAAGGTAGCCAGGGTTTGGGCCTGGTAGTGAACAGACAGGGAATGGTCGAGATGCTGGCGGACTTCAACGCGGGCGCGGGCGAAGGAGCGGCGCCGAGGGCCGGGCGGGATTTGCAGTTGGTGCCCGCTAAACGAGATGGTATTATCACGAGCAACGACGCGTGTGAACTTGAAGCAGAACACATCGTCGGGGCGCAGGTCAGCAGGCCACTGACGGTAGGCGGAGCCGGGCTGCGCTGCCTTCTTCTTGAAGCGCCGGTTGAAGCTCGGCAGGAAGTCAGCCAGCACTGCGTTTGCCTCCTGCGCATTGCTGGCCCCGGCTTCGCGCAGGGCTTTGACCAGGCGATCCTGCAAGGTCTGGAAGAGACGCTCCACGCGGCCTTTGGCCGGGGCTGAGTAGGCGGGGATGATGCGGATGTGCAGCTCATCCAGCGCCCGCCCGAACTGGCTGCGGGGTTGTGTCCCGGCCAGTTGCTCCTCCATAGTTGGCTTCTTGGGGCTTTGGAAGATGCTGTGGCGGTCGGCGTAGACCTCCAGCGGCAGCCCATGCGTCTGGCTGATCGCGCGCAGCGCCAGCATGTAGCCTGCCGCATCTTCCTCGTCGCGGAAGACCGCCCCCGGCACCTCTCCGGTCGCATCGTCGATGTACGCGATCAGCGTCAGGCCAGGGCCACGCCCCTCCAGCCAGTCGTGGTCGCTCCCATCGGTTTGCAACAGCATGCCTTTCACCGGTCGCCGTTCGCGTCGCTGTCGGTGCTTGGGCGCGCGACGCTTGCGTGGGCTGCCCTGCCCAGCCGCACGCCGGATTCGCCGCACCGTCGAGCGCGACAGCTTGATCCCATGTCTGTCTTCAAGTTCCTCTGTGATGTGCTGATCGTTGTAGTCCTTGTACTCCTTGGTTGTCAACACCACCACTCGCTTACGGATCGCTTCCGGTGTCCGCCGTGTCGATGCCTTCCCCCGATTGCCGTGCGCCAGCCCCGCCGCTCCTTGCTCGCGGTAGGCTTTCTTCAACCGCCTCACCTGCCGCACCGACAACTCAAGCGCCTCCGCCCCCTCGCTGGTCGTCATCCGCCCGGCCTCTATCTCTTGCACCACTTTCAGCCGTTTCAGTTCTTTGATCGTCAATGTCACTCTCTTTTTGTCCATAGAGTGACATTTTCACTGAACAGTTAGGGGGTGACAATTTCATTGAACTATAACAGCCAACAGCCCGATACCTTGACAACGCCCTACCCGCTTGCTAGACTGTGGGCATCGACTGAGAACCGGAGGAGTACGCGTCAAAGCGACGTTTAGAGAGCCGCCCCCACCGAGTCCGGCGGGGCTGAGAGGGCGGTACGGGCGCGGGCGCGGAATGGACCGGGGAGTCGCCAGGGCGAGGGCCACGGGCCGTTAGCGCTGGCCGGAGACGCCACCGTTATCAGGCGAAACGAGTGAATCCTGCAACACCATCGCAGGGTTAAGCAGGGTGGCACCACGGGCGAATCACGCTCGTCCCGGCATTGGGACGAGCGATTTATTTTGGGAGGACACACGTTTTCA
>JBDHDY010000723.1:0-2023 GCA_039591275.1 Gemmatimonadota bacterium
ATGTCGAGAGCCGACGCCAGCTCCCGTTGCGTGGGCAATCGGTCGCCGGCGGACAGTTCCTCGGCCGATACGTCCTCGGCGATGGCATCTGCGAGCGCCAGGTAGAGAGGCCCGTGTCTTTCGGAAAGATCTGGAGTCCATATTGTCATGCATGCAATATGCCTCTTGACTAGAGATAAAGCAAGGTTATTCTCAGTTCAATGAAAGCAAAAGTGGTACAAGAATTATGGATTGCATGCATACAATGATTTTGAACAAAGCTCGACTCATTGGAAGAGCCTCGCTGGGCCGGACGAGATCCAATTTGGAGATGAACGACGCGGTGTGCTTCAACGTGAGCGAGATGGGACGATTACTCCCTGCAGACACAGCGCTCGAATTCAGCGTGGAGTACGCGTCCGTCACTGTATTTGGCAAGGGGGCAATCGTGCAAGACCGCGCCGAGGCGGTAAGAGCCCTCCAACTCCTGCTGGACAGGTACTTCCCACGGCACCAGCCCGGCCGGGATTACCGGCCGATTACCGATGACGAGCTGGATCTCACGTCTGTCTACAGGATCGCCATAGAGGAGTGGAGTGGGAAACGAAAGGAGGTGGAGCCGGATTTTCCAGGAGCATTTCACTACGACGGGGGGGGGCTTCGGGTGGCGGAAGGGTCACGTGATCGTGCACGGTCGAACCGAGCGGCAGGCGGTGAGGTTGCGATCAGTAGCCGAGCACCCAGTAGAAAGTGAGTAACATGCCATGACTACGATCGAAACTCAGACCTTCTTGATGGATGCGGTGCGGGGGACTCTGGCGCGGGCCTTTTGCGGCGAGGGGGTACATGTGGATTCTTTCGGCGCCTTTGACGGTATTGACTGGAACCTGACAGGCCAAAAGCCATGTGGTTCACCGCATTCGATCTTTCAGGTGCTGAATCACATCGTGTACTGGCAGGATAAATGCCTGCGTGTGATGCTGGGAGAAGATGTTCACTGGCCGACGTGCGCAGCCGAGGGTTGGCCAGGGACCGAAGCTCCGGCCTCAGAGGGGGATTGGCGGGCCATGGTGGAGCGCTACAAGTCTGAGCTGGAGGATGTGGCCACGCGACTAGAGGGCGCCGAGTTGCTCGCCGAGCAGGGAAAATTCACCCGGCTTGAAGTGCTCCGCCAGACATCGTCGCACAACAGCTACCACCTCGGCCAAGTGGCGCTCCTCAGAAGAATGCTGGGTGCTTGGCCCCCGCCGTGCGGCGGCCGCACATGGTGATGCTGTTAGCGCTGCGCTCTGCTGGCTTCAAGGCATGCGAACGGAGGGCGACATGAGTAGGCACATTGGCATCGTGGCAGTGAGCGCCGAAGGCGCTGCCCTCTGCTACCGAACGATCTGCGCCGAGGGGCGTGAGTGGTTTGGTCCATACGGCCATCCGCAGGTGACGATGCATACCTTCTCGTTTCAGGACTACATGAAGGAGTTTGCCGCGCGGCGCTGGTCAGAAATTGCAAAACTGCTGGTTGCCTCGGCGGAATGTCTCAAGGAAGCGGGCGCACAGCTGTTGATTTGTCCGGACAACACCGTGCATGAGGCGTTCGACTACTTACCTCCCGGGTCGCCCCTTCCCTGGCTTCACATAGCCGAGGAGGTCGCTGCGGCGGCTGCGCGACACGGGTATCACAAAGTCGGTGTCCTTGGGACCCGTTCCCTAATGGAAGGGATGGTGTACCCGCCGAAGCTCGCCCAGCTCGGGGTGGCTTACTCAGTGCCGGGCCTGGAGAGCCGCAAGCAGATTGACACCATCATCTTTGATGAATTGGTGTACGGGCGGGTTACCGATCCAGCTCGCGCGTTTGTCACTCGCGTGATCAAGGATCTCCAGCATCAGGGCTGTGATGCGGTGGTGCTTGGCTGCACGGAACTTCCGCTGCTCATCAGACCGAAGGACTCGTCGCTGCCGACGCTGGATTCCAACCGGTTGCTGGCACTGAGCGCGCTGCGACTCGCCGTCGATGGAGTGGCGCAGCGCCCACGGCCAAGGGGCATGG
>JBDHDY010000724.1:0-2018 GCA_039591275.1 Gemmatimonadota bacterium
GACACTCATGCGGTTCAACACGTCGACTACCTCACGCTCCAAACCGAGCTGCTGCGCTGTCGACATCAATCGATAGACGCCGGGGCCCGTCATGAAGATCGCATAGTCAAATTCTCCGTCGACGATCCTGCGGACCAACTCTTCTGTTTGACGGTCCACGTCCTCCTGGACCTCGATCCCCACGGTTGGAGCCACATACGGGGCTCCGCCGGAGTTCGTGATAAGTTGGGCGAGTTCCGACGCTCGCCTGCTTCCGGTGACCACCACTGTCAGACCCTTCAGTCCCATCAATCGACCTTCCTCACACCGCGCACTCACCGGCTCCTGTCTTGACCTCGAAGGCCTCATCCGCTCCCCAATCCTGGAACGCTTCTGGAGCCTCTTCGTAGCTGGGGAGCTGGGTGAACTCCGCCAGATCCTCGCCGACTCGATCTCGTCCGACACGACTCAGAAATGTATGGAGCGATTCGCTCTCTGTCCGCTTCGCCTTATAGATCTCGAGCAGCCGGTCGATCGCCGGTGGGATGTTCTTGGCGGGGATCCGCAGGCTGGGCTTACCGAATTGCGCCGCGGCATCCTCCCACACGCCTCCCAGAAGCATGAGATATGTCGGCACCTGCCGCCCGCCGAATTTCTTGGAACCCCCGAAAAACCCAATCGTCGCGATATGGTGTTGGCCGCAGGAGTTCGGGCAGCCCGAGATCTTGATCCGTCCAATCGCCTCGTTCGCCAGGTCCGGGTGCTTCTCCTCCAACATTCTGCTGATCGCAGTTGCCAGTCCCCTTGAAGAGGTGATCCCGAGCTGGCAGGTGTCCGCACCGGGACAGGCGGTGGTGTCGACGAGCCGTTCAGCCCCGGAGCGGGCCAGGTCGGCACGGCGAAGCACCCGGTAGAGAGAGACCAAGGCCTCCTCCGGAACCCATCGGAGGAGAAAATTCTGTTGGTTTGTGGTCCTGACGCTGCCGTCGCCAAACTCCCGCGCACAGAAGGCCACGAGTCGCACCTGCAGAGGGGTGAAATCGCCGAGCTCCAAACGAACCGTGACCATCAAGGAGCCTGTCTGCTTCTGGGGGCGGACGTTCGTCCGAAGCCAATCCTCATAGGCGGGGTCTTGCTGGCCGCGGATGGACGCTAGTGCTTGTTTTGGGGCCGGGGAACCCTCTTCCCGGATAACAATTGGGGGAAACTTTCCGGCCATGGTCGACTTGAGGCCGGTCCGTTCTCTGAGGACCAGCTCCCGAAACTTTTCAACGCCGATCTCCTTCAAAACGAATTTCATCCGCGCCCTGTTACGGTTCTCTCGGTTGCCAGATCGGTCAAACACCCTGACGATGGCCGCCACCGTGACGAGCAAGTCGTCCGCGATGGTAAATTCCTCGAGGAGCTGAGCATGGTGAGGCACCGGACCGAGCCCCCCAGCCACCATCAGCCGAAAGCCCCGGTGGCTTAGCCCATTCTCCTGATGCAGCACAGCCCGTGCCCCGATATCGTGGATGGCCGTAATCCCTTCGTCGTCCGGACATCCCGAAAAAGCGATCTTGAATTTGCGGGGGAGATTCTGGTTCATGGGGTTCCGTAAGAGGAAGCGTGCCACGGCCTCGGCATACGGCGTGACGTCGAAGACCTCCCGCGGGCAGACGCCAGAGCAAGCTCCTGCCGTCACATTCCGAACCGTGTTCCCGCACGCCTCCCGCGTGGTCAATCCCACCTTTTCCAGGGAGTCCAAGAACTCCGTTGCCTCATCCAGCTTGACGAAGTGAAACTGGACGTTCTGACGCGTCGTGACATGACCCACACCACGGGGGGTCCGTTTCGCGAGATCAGCTAACACCTCCAATTGCTCAACGGTCAGGCCTCCCCATGGGATCTTGACCCGGACCATCTGGACGTCTTGTTGGCGCTGTCCATAGACCCCGTGCTGGAGGCGGAAGCGCTGGAACTCCACCTCCGATATCTGTTTTTGCCAGAAACGCTGCACGAATTCGTCAAAGGTATCGATCTCCTCCTCCTGGGCATAG
>JBDHDY010000725.1:0-2017 GCA_039591275.1 Gemmatimonadota bacterium
CCACGTACGTCTTCGCCGTCAACCTCCTCCGCGAAGAGCGTGCCGCCAGTTTCACCGTCCCCGGACTCGCCGCCGGCGCCGAAGTGGAGGTCATCGGGGAGGGTCGCTCACTCGAGGCCGCGGACGGCTCGTTCACGGACACGTTCGGAGAGCTGGAAGTGCACCTTTACAGGACAGACCCCCTGTAGGAGCGGCTTCACGCATTTTCGTCACGGGTGATACGGTCTTTGTAGGCCCCCCCTGGTTCGGTTTTTTCAGTTGGGGTTGAGGTAGGTATCGGGCGTTGGCAGTCGAAGTCGTTGTAAGAGTTCTCGCTGTCGGCGAGAGAGTTTGAGTTTCCATTTGGTGGGTTGGCCTCGGATGCGCAGTTCGACCATGTCGACGACTCCGAAACGATGGATCAACTCTCGGGCGGTCATCTTATGGTAGCGCTTGGTGCTCAGTCCGGCGCGCACGCTGCACAGCTCGATGATCGTGTAGACGATCAGGGCCAGCACGTAGACCAGCAGCAGGGCTTGAATGCGCTCTTTTTTGTGCAGCCACACCGGGTGGATGATGATGTCGCTCTTCATAGCCCGGAAGCGCTGTTCGATGATGTTCTGCTCTTTGAAGAGCTGGAAGATCCGATCAGCCGAGAGCTCCTTGTCCACGTCCGCCACCACGATGTACCGACCATCAAACCGACCCAACTGCGCGAATGCCGCTTCGTCCACCGACCAGTTCAGCTTCAGCGCCTTGTTTTTGCCCGTCAACTTGAATTGGACGATCTCTTCCCAGCCCGCGGGCATCTCTTTGTCGATCTGTCCGAGCGCGTACTTCCGCTTCGAGTAGCGGTTCTTGTTCAGGTACGATCGGATCTCCGCCAGCCGCTTCTCAAGCTTCTCCAGCCGCTTCTCGCGGGCCGCTGCATCCTCGGCTTCCCGACGAGTGGAGTGCACGAAAAGCACTCGCACCCGAAGCGGCTTGGCCTGCTTCTGGCGCTCCATGCAAAGCGTCGTGTCGAATGCCCGATAGACTCCGTCCTTCGCGCTCGGAGCGCGATACGAAAGCTCCTCAAACTTGCTCAGGGGCACCGCAGCGAGCAATTCTCGCTCCGCAGCGGTCTCCTGGAGAGCCCCGATGCATTGCGCTTTGGCTTTCCGATAGGCGACCAGATTCTCGTAGCTGATGCCCGCCCGATCGCTGATCACAAGAAGGTCCGTGCGATCCAACCGCTCCTGAAGATCCTCCAGCATCGCCGGCGCATACGGCGCCTGATGACTGCCGCCCGGGATCACCTGGTGGCGGACCGGGATGCCACCGTCATTGGTGGCGTGCAGGCTGACTTTCACCTGCTTCTCGTGCAGCCGACCGCCGCCGTAACCCGGGCCGATCTCATCGATGTCATCGTACGCGCCGGTGAACGTCACATGCGTCAGGTCCCAATGGATCGCCTGCGTGTCCACCTTGTAGACCGACACCGCCTGGCCAACCACCGCCGTCTCGATATCGGTGATCGACTTGCTCATCGCATCCAGCGCCCGCCCCATCCGACTCTCGTTGAACTTACTCGAAGCCTCCCCGTACATCAACTCCGCGCTATGCTCTTCGGCCCATTCTTCCAGCATGTAAAGCGGCTTGCGCCTCGGAGCCTGCAGCAGGTGCATCACAATGAACTCGGCGCACTCCCCATGCGACAGGCCTGGACAACTGCCCATCGGGCAGAACCTGTCAACAATGTCGCGCACGCCGATCCGACGCGCGGTCGGAAGCGTCACCGCGAACGCCGGCGGAAGGCGATGCAGCTCACCATCAAAACCAAAGCTCTCCGTCGAACGATACCGATCCACGCGACCAGCTTAGCAGAAACTCTAGACAATGTCTAGTGGCTAAATTGTGAATCTAAGGCGAATCAAAAGTGACCGAGCAACAGGCCTAAGAAGAGCCTAACTCAGCGTGACGAAAATGCGTGAAGCCGGTCCTACGAGGGGCCGGTCAGTCACTCGGGGCGGTGGCTGTGCCGGTGACGCAACCTCCG
>JBDHDY010000726.1:0-2545 GCA_039591275.1 Gemmatimonadota bacterium
CAGGCGGCGACCTCGGCCAATGCTCGCTACTTCGGGCTCGACGGCGAGATCGGCACGATACGGGAGGGACTCCTGGCGGACCTCGTAGCCGTGCGAGGTAATCCGACGGAAGACGTATCGGCGCTGCGGAACGTGGAATTCGTCATGAAGGGTGGGGAGATCTACCGCCAGCCGTGAGCCACTTGTCACTTCACCTTACGGGAGACGGTTCAGCCCTTCCCAGATTGTCGGGGCGAAACTGCTGGAGCATGGCCGGCAAGTCCCTTGGCGCGCTGCGGTGCGCAGCGGCGACCGGCAGCCCGAGAACGGCCACCGCACCAACGCGCGCTACGGGACCTGCCGGCCATGCTCTTAGGACTCTGCCGGTCACCATGCCCGCAGCGTGATCCATTGCCCTAGCGGCATCCGCCTGACGCAACCATATTGCCATCCCCACAAAGGCGACCTATGAGGCGTATTGTGGTGACGCCTTCTTTCCGCTCTATACAATTGTCCAGGCCTTTGTCCCGATAGTCCAACGCATCGACCGCGGGCGCCGCCTGGTTCCTCGGTCAAACATCATGTTGGGCAAGAAAGTAGCGACGCAATGGGTATGGCGCCGTCTGAGAAGGCACTGAGTGTCGCGGGGGACGGGAGAGAGCCCGTCGCTGCGAACGAGGAGTTGGAGCGCCTCGAGCTGCCCAACATGATACTCGGCAGTTTGCTCGTGTATTTCGGCCCTGGGATCATCCTCATGATGACAGGGATCGGCACGAGCCATCTCGTAACCGCGCCCACAGCCGGTGGACGTTTTGCCTACGCCCTTCTATGGTGTATTCCCATCGCGTACGTGTTCAAATACTATGGCTTCGAGATGGCGTTTCGCTTCACGAACGCTACGGGAAAGAGCGTCATCGAAGCCTATGGCACCGCCTGGCGGAAGTGGCCGCTGTGGTATGTGTTGATCACGACGGTGACGCAGTGCGCCATCGGCCAGGCCGGAAGGCTGGTGGCCGCTTCAGCGGTGTTGTTCTTTTTCTTCTCAGAAACGGTGGGACTCGACATCCCGCTGGCAGCTTACGCGCTCCTTCTCGGGGTACTTTCGGTGACAATCATTCTGCGGGGGAGCTACAAGGCCGTAGAGCAAGTAGCCAAGTTTGCGGCAGGGTTGCTCGTGGTATCGACTGTTGCGGTGTATTTGGTCAGGCCAGCGCCGTTGGCGGAGATGGGACATTTCTTCGTATTCGAATCACCGCAGGGCTCCTGGCTGATCATCGCGGCATTCTTGGGCTTGCTTCCGACCGGTATCGATGTATCGCTCCAGGCCTCGGAGTGGGGCAAGGCCAAGAAGGTCGGCATGAGCAGGATGCGACACCCTCTCGAAACTCTCGGCCTAGCTGGTCGATTCGATCCATTCCGATCCAGGAAACACGACCTCTCGGTAGACACGTCCAGATTGCCCTCGCACGCTCACGAGTATGCGCGCCGATGGTTCAAGATCGGCCTGTGGGACTTTCGTCTTGGCCACATCGTCTCATTCATCATGGCGTGCATCTTCTTGCTTTTGGCGGCGGTCTGGCTCTATCCCAATCCGGTAGAGGGACGCGCCGTGATGGGAGAAATCGCCAAGATATTCACGATGAGCGTTGGTCCCTGGATGATGATCGTGTTTTTGATCGGTGCGTTTGCCGCGACGTTTTCCACGGCGTTCAACTATTTCGATGGCTGGCCGCGGATCGTCGGGGCGTGTTGTCGAAACATGTTCAGGCAAACGGCCAACCTGGCGGGGACCGCGGGCGAGGATCTCACCACCGAGCATCGCAGCCGTTGGTATTCGGAGTACAACATCTACCGAATGACGATGCTCTTCTCGCTCGTGGCGGCGGTCGCCATCATTGCGGGCATCCAGCGTCCGGTGTTTCTGGTGCTCGTGGCTTCGGCGCTCGCATTCTTCATCGCACCAGTCATTTTCTACATGAACCTCTACTATTGCCTCACGGTGATTCCCAAGCACGACAAGCTGTTTTACCCATCGACGTTTGCGAGGTGGTTCGCGTGGGGAAGCTTGGTGATCTTCACCGCTATGAGTGCCGTGCTGATTCTGGCGCGAATCTTCAACGTCCAACTCTTCGGCGCCTGAGTGTACCGCTGACGAACATGCCGCAAAGTGGATGAGTGCCTATCACGCGAGTGACTTCTTAGCCAACAGTTTGGTGCAGGCGTAGACAACGTCGATAGACGGTGTCGGTGTGTCGGTGAGCCGGCCCAACTCGATGATGGCGCCGACAAGAGCCTCGACCTCGATGGACCGACCGGCTTCGACGTCCTGAAGCATAGACGTTTTGTGGGCGCCCACCTTTTCCGCTCCCGCGATGCGCTGTTCGATCGTGTGCCGGAACGTGATTCCGAGCTTGTGAGCGATGTCTTGAGCTTCCTTCATCATCGTAGCGGAGAGTCCTCTAGTCTCCGGAAACTGGCAGATCTCTGCGAGTGTTGCATGGGTGAGCGCGCTGATAGGGTTGAATGACAGGTTCCCCCAGGCTTTGAGCCAGATTTGTGCACGGAT
>JBDHDY010000727.1:0-2013 GCA_039591275.1 Gemmatimonadota bacterium
AGCGCTACGACGAGAAACACTCCCAGAGCGGCGCGTGCCGGTCGGGTGGCTCGATTACGGCCATCCCGTAGGGTGGGTCGAGCGAAGCGAGACCCACGCGCGTCCGAGAGCACCTCTTGACGGACGCGCGCAGGCGGTCCTATTTCGCCCAGCAATCCAGAAACGGAACGGGTTCGTGGTGAACGGCGATCATTCACACTTTCAGCGCGTGGGTCTCGCCGACCACCGCTTCGCGGCGGTCCGCTTCGACCTTAGGTTTGCCCACGGATTGGCGTGTAAATTTTACACGATATTGAGCTGGAAGTTGCGAACGCTAGCGTTGCTAAGTCGGTGTGGTTCAAGCAGCTAGGGTGTGTGCATCTGTTTAGCACTTTTTACAAAGGGATTGCATCGTCGAGCCATGATGGAGGCAGGTGCGTAGAAGGTTCAGAACCTCTCCTACACCTGGCCTTCTGAGGACGGAGCCGTCGATGTTTTCCTGTTACGAGACAGAGGATAGTTTGGGTCAAGCCATGCTGGGGCATGCGGAAGTGGGTGATCGGCGTCGTAGCGCACGACTGGCGGTGACGTTCGAGCGGATGCGTCGGCACCCGGGCGGCACCCTGCCTGACAAGTTGTCGTCGCCGGCCGACTTGAAAGCGTTGTATCGTCTGTGCGCGTGCCGGTCGGTGACCCACCAGGCGCTTGTCGCCGCGATGCGGAATTACACCTTGGAGCGTATCGCCGACCATGACGGGTCGGTGTTGGTCGTGCATGACGGGACCGAACTCGACTACACGTCGCTGGGGTCGCTGGCGAGCGAACTCGGACAAATCGGCAAGGGAACTCGCCGCGGTTACATCTGTCACAACGTGATCGCCCTTGATGCTTCGACAGGCGAAGTGTTGGGACTGCTCGATCAGATACTGCACTGCCGCGATGAAGTGCCCGAGGGCGAAACGTTGACCGAACTGCGCAACCGAGAAACCCGGGAGAGTCTGCTGTGGGTGAAGGGAACCGAGCATCTTCCCCGCGATACGCGTCTGATCGACGTGACGGACCAAGGAGCCAGCACGTTCGAGTTTCTCGAACACCAGACCAACAGCGGCCGACGTTTTGTGGTTCGCAACGGCAAAGTGCGTAAGGTTTATGGGGGGCACGAGCCGGATGGTCCCAAGGAGTATCTGAAGGAGTACGTGCAAAGCCTTCCTGAACTTGGTCGCTTCACGATGGACGTCCAAGCGCAAAAGGGACGCAAGGCTCGCACTCAGGCGGAATTCGCGATCCGTGGAGGTGCGATCCTGCTGCTGCCTCCCCACGCCAAGCACGGCCGTCATGGCAACGATCCACTGCCGCTGTACGTGGTGTATGTGGCCGAGGTGAGCCCACCGCCGGAGGGAGAGAAACCGATCGATTGGCTGTTGCTCACGAACGAGCCGGTACTTGATCTGGAGGATGCCTGGCGCGTCGTCGGGTGGTACGAACGGCGCTGGGTCGTCGAAGAGTATCACAAGGCGATGAAGACCGGCTGTCGGATTGAGGACCTCCAGTTCACGGCCGTGGAACGATTGCAGCCAGCGATTGCATTGCTCTCGGGCGTGGCCTTGACACTCCTCAATCTGCGCGACGCAAGCCGCCGCCCGGACGCATCCACACGCCCAGCCGTCACGCTGTTCGCCTTGGAGTACGTCGAGGTGCTCAGCTCCTGGCGGTACGGCAAATTGCGATGCGACTTGACCATTCATGACTTCTTCTTCGCCCTCGCCCGTCTCGGCGGACACCAGAACCGGAAAAGTGACCATCGCCCCGGCTGGCTCGTTCTCTGGCGTGGCTGGATGAAACTACAATACATGCTCGACGGCTACCTCGCCGTCAAACGGAAAAAATGTGGGCAAACCTAAGGCCTGGAGACCCGTCCTACTTCTTGTTTCTGCAACGTTCGGGTTGACTCAAGGGCTAAGATCCTGAGGCATCGCCGGCGACCGCCAGGGCGAGGACGAAGCAGGCGCCGTCGCCGACGCTCTTGTCGAAGTG
>JBDHDY010000728.1:0-3360 GCA_039591275.1 Gemmatimonadota bacterium
GCACTCCGGGCAACCAAGGTCGATCCGATGTCGGCGCTGAGATATGAATAGGCAAGTGGTAAGAGGTGAGAGGTGAGAGGGCCGCCCCTCCCCGGGTGGGTTGGGGATGGTCCTTCTCACCTCTCACCACCCATCAAGTACTCCTTCAACTCCCCATACTCCTTCCCCATCTCCACTACACGCTCCGGCTTGTCGAGACAAGTTGCCAGGGCATCAGGAATAGCCACGGGCTTTCCGATCGCTCCCTCCACGACGTCGGCGAATTTCGCTGGGTGCGCAGTCGCCAAGAAGACGCCCGCTGTGTCCGGCGCGGCTGTATCTCGACACTGCTCGAGACCGAGATACCCAATTGCGGAATGGGGATCGAGTAAGTACTCCATCTGGTGATGAACGTCTGCGATCGCCGCCAAAACTTCATCGTCCGTGTGGCGGCTTCCTTGAATGTCATTCCTGATCGCCTCGATGTCACCCCGGTAGAGGCTCACGATTCGACTGAAGTTGCTCGGATTGCCGACATCCATCGCGTTCGCGACGGTGTGAACGGCGGGCCGAGGCTCAAAGCGGCCGGTTCGCAAGAATTCGGGAACGACATCATTGACATTGGTGGCAGCGAGGAATCGGTCGCAGCGAAGTCCGAGACGCTTGGCCAGTAATCCGCCCGTGAGGTTGCCGAAATTGCCGCTCGGTGTTGAGATGAGAAGCGATCGCGTCGGGAGCTGAGCCACCGCGTGAAAGTAGTAAAACGTTTGCGGCAGCAAGCGCCCTACGTTGATCGAATTTCCTGAGGCGATGAAACGCTCCTGCCGCAGCGCTTCGTCGGCGAAAGCCTGTTTCACGAGCCGCTGGCAGTCGTCGAACATTCCATTGACGCCCAGGGCTTCCACGTTTCCATGCAAGGTAGTGAAGAGTCTCTGCTGAAGTTGACTCACCTGCCCGCGGGGAAAGAGAACGACCACTCGCACCGCTTCCATCCCATGGAACGCATGAGCAATGGCGCTTCCGGTGTCCCCGGAGGTGGCCACGAGAACGGTCAGCTCACGGTCGTCACCCTGCCCATAGTAGGCCATGAGTTGGGCCATGAAGCGTGCGCCGACATCTTTGAAGGCGGCGGTCGGTCCGTGATAGAGTTCGAGAACCCAGGTGTTCTCATCAAGCGGCACCAACGGTGTCTCGAAACTGAGGCTTCGCTCAACGATCTCCCCAACTGCACGCTCAGGCAGGTCGTCAGACAACAGGTGGGCTGCGACCACCTGTGCCGTTTCCGCGAACGCCCTTTCCCGAAAACCCTCCAGAATATCTGGTGGCAGCGGCCGTAGCTCCGCCGGCATGTACAGCCCTCCGTCCGGAGCCGTTCCAGCGAACAGGGCCTCCCGCAAGGAGGCTGAAGGGGCTCTACCTGCTGTGCTTACAAATTGCATTGAATCGCCACGTCTTCGCCTGAACACTGAGTCGTCTGCGGTCTACAGACCCTGTCCTGCAAAGCTGCCGATTCGCAGAATCTCGGGTTTGCTGGGCCTGCGTGCGGAACGCCATCAGATTAACCTTTCGCTACTCGGGCGCGCGTCAGAGTAGGGCTTTCCGGGCCGGCTCGCCGTCCAAATCGACAGAGCCCTGGTCGCCGGTGGTAGTTGGGGCTACAATCGTGATCGAGCATGCTCACAAGATACCGACACTGAATCACCCGCGGAGGGAGGGTCGGCAATGAGTGAAGGCGATGAAGTTCGGAGCTCACTCACGAAATTAACGACCAAACTCAAGAAAGGGCTCAGCGCAGAGGATGTCGTAGTCGTCGCCGTGATTGCGCTGGGATTCTTGGGAAGCGCACTTGCGTTTGTGATCCGCGTCGATATCCCACCGATCATCATCGCTGTCTTCCTGGGTTCGGCCGTATCGGCACTGGTGTATCGTTTCCTGGGTGGCATTGCCACCGAAACAACCTTCACGATGGGAGCTTTCAAGGTCGGCGGCACCATGGCCGCGCTTTTGGGGTCATCTTACTTCATCAATGCCCATCAATGCCCAGCTTGTCACACAGACCCTCAACATGGATGAACTCTTCGAGCCACATGTGACGCAGTGGTTCGCCATGGAGAAACAGACGGCGGTACCGATTCGGGTGAAGATCCGGGGTGTGAGCAACGACATCCCAGAACCCGCCCCCAACACCCTCGAGAACGCCCAACTTCAGGTAAAGCGAGAAGACACTGGGTTCTCGGTATTTCCGATGGACGCTGATTTCTCCTTGGGCCGGCTGAATCCAAGGGAGTTGAGGAGCGCCGGACTGTACACGTCGGTAGGTCAGAAGCTCGAGCCGTTCGTCGTCACGCGTAGACTTCCGCCGGACAGTGCGAACAGGAGCATTTACCGAAAGCAGGCCGAGATTGTGGAAGTCGATCGTCGGGTATATGTAATCGCCGTGGTGGAAGTGGATCACGAGCCTGAAGAGGGAGACCCACCCTACGCCAAATTCGCCATCGGTGAAGTGCGGTTGGAGGTGAGTTAGCGATTAGGGCCGCTCTCTTGGGAACGGCCCTTACGCTGCGACTGCGGTGTGAGTGCAGCTACGCTTGGACTTGCACCCGCTTCACCGCACGAGCCCTGTCCACCGAGAGCGCACCGGCTCCGCCAACAATCAGCGCAACGAGACCGGCAATGTACAGTAGATTGACCTCGAAGCCGGGCATGCCGAATTGGGGGCCGCTCTCACTCATGCCGATCACATTCATGAAGCTGAACCCAGCCTGCAGATGAGTGGTGAAGAGTGCTCCCACCATGATCGCCACCTGCAGTACGGCGACGAGCGTAACAGCGGCACCGACGAACAGCAGAAGGCCACCTAGGAATTCGACGCCACCTATACTCCACGCGGCCAACTCCGGTGCAGGCACGCCAATCCCGCGTAACATGCCCACAAATCCGGCATGCCCTTCCTGCGTGAACAGCTTGCCAAATCCGTGATAGGCAAAACCGAACCCGAGAATAACGCGCAGCGAAAGCGGCGCTACATTTCTCCAAGATTTTTCCATTCCGTGCTCCTCGTTCGACACCATCGGTGTCGCGATCAGTTGAGCGATGACTTCCTCACGTACGCCACAAGAACATCAGTCGACACAGCAAGGTTCCCGACTCGTGCCGCATCTTGACGATCCTCTACCCCGGGCCGACACTACCGATGGGTTCAGGATCCAGCTGATCACACGAAGTCACACGCTCCAAAGGGCCGAAAGGCCCAACAGCTAGGAGTCGGTAATGCGCGCCATCGTCATCCCCGAATCGGGTGAGCCGGAGGTCATGGAGATACGAGACGTCGCAACGCCGGAACCGGGACCTGGTGAGATCAGGGTGCGCGTGCGGGCGTTC
>JBDHDY010000729.1:0-2237 GCA_039591275.1 Gemmatimonadota bacterium
TCGAGCGCTGTCACGGGCAACCTGCAGCCGCTCGAACGAAGCCGATGCTGCAAACTCGAGCCAGTGGCCGTCTGGGCGGCAGGTCGGTTCCGGGAAGGAGATCGCCACGAACTTTCCCCGCACGGAAGGAAGCCACACGTCGAACTGGGAGGGCGTCGCCACATCAGGGAATGTTACCACGGAGCCCTTGACCGTCTTCCCGCCCGTACCGGGACTCCAGGCAAGCATCATTGCTTCGAGACTACGCACTCGAGGCTCGACTAGATCCACGTGCGTTTTGCCACGTCTCGTCTCCACTGCATCCAGGTGCCATACTGCTCTTTCCGTGCCGAGATTCCCCAGCTTTGGTAAGTGGCCACCAGCCAGTCATTCCCGGCCTCGTGTCCCGGGGAGCCTGTGAGCCGCGGGCCGATGGAGTCCATCAACGTCTGAGACAGCTGATATGTGTGTGATTTTTCCATCCCCTCCTCCCAGATGCGACGCAGAAGGGGATCGTCGTTGGTAAAGGTCTGGGCCATGGCGGGCAATGCGTTTGCCAGTAAAGCAGCCACGACCCCCATCGCTAATATGCCCTGCCCCATTGCTTCCTCCTCGATCGTCCCGCGTAGCAGCCGACACTTGGCTGTCCAGTAGTCCGATCAAAGTTCGTGACGTCGATTTTGTTTGCGAAGGGAGAATAGAGAAAGTGCCTGACGATGTCTAGTTTCGCCAACGAGTGAACTCGTCGCTCGGCTCTTCACTCGCTGAAGCGAGATCATACTTGTCCCGTTTACGGGTAGACCAGCCGAGCGGCGGCTTCAGCCGTTCGCATGGCCAACGATCTGTTACGGCACCAGTCCCACCGCACGCCGGATTGCCACCCCTGGCGAGGCGTCTTGCACTAGGTTTTCGCTACGTACTACAAATGTTCCGTTCACGATGACGTGCACGATGCCTGCAGAGGATTGGGCGGGTTGGGCGAACGTCGCGCGATCGATCACCACTGCTGGATCAAACACGGTGATGTCGGCGTCGGCTCCCGTTCGCATGCGCCCCTTGTTGCGCATTTGCGAGACGGCCTTTTCCAGCCGTCGGGCCGGCATGAGAGACATCTTCCGTAACGCCTCCATCAGGGTCAGGGCTTCGTTCTCTCTGACGTAACGTCCCAACACGCGGGCGAAAGTTCCGGCACCCCGTGGGTGCGCCCGGCCGTTCACGAACGGCACGCCGTCACTCGCGATCATCACGAGAGGATGGGCGACCGCGTAATCGACCATCTCTTGAGGAATGATGTGGGCGATGACCATGCCACCGTGCTCGCGGTATCTGGCGAAACTCTCTGCTGTCAACCGCTCGCCCGTAGCAACCCATTCGATGTCATTGTAGTCGGCCCCTAAGCGCTCACGCCAACCGGGATCGAAGATGGCAGATTCGATGCTGGTGGAGGCCGCAGTATAGGGATAAACCTCCGTGGTGATATCGAGGCCACGTCCCTTAGCTCCCGCAATCATATCGATCACCAGCGGTACCTGACCGAGCCCACTGCTTCCCACGTGCACCATGTGCACGGATGCGCCGGTGACAACAGCATTTGAGATTATCTCCTGCACGGCCTCCACCGTACCGCCGGGTTCGATCAGGCCGAATGAGCGATCGTGTACGAAGCTGGTAACGCCTCGTTCCGCCCCAAGGGCAAACATTTGCATGATCTCTTCGTGGGTCGCTCCCGGGGTGTATTGGATGCCGAATCCGATTCCCAGGGCGCCTTCGTCGAGCCCCTGCCGGATCGAGGAGCGGATTCTGTCCAATTCGTTCGGGCGGGCACTGCGATAAACGGCGGCGAGACCCTGGGGCGTGGTGTCTGGCATAGCCTGAAATCGTGCGCCACCGTGACTTACCGTGGCCCCATAGTTGATGATCCAGCGGCCTTCGCGGTCCGCGTACCACTGAGCCACCGGCGAAACACCCCCCTCGAGTTCGAGAGCCGTAGTAACGCCGTCCATCGCTTGGAAGCGGCTACTTACTGGATCTTGCCCGTGCGCGTGCAGATCGATGAACCCGGGTGCCACGACTAACCCGCCGACGTTTACCACCTCCCGGCCGTCGAGGGGCTGAGCCGAAATGGCTGCGATGGAGCCGCCGATGATGCCGACGTGGCGGACGGCATCGAGGCCAGACTCCGGGTCCATGACTCGACCTCCGGCGAGGACGAGATCGAACGTTTGTGCCTGGGCCCGTGCGCCTTGCGGGCTCCCCCC
>JBDHDY010000730.1:0-2009 GCA_039591275.1 Gemmatimonadota bacterium
GGCGGCCAGCTGCCGGCAAGGACGCCGCACGATTCACAACACAACGCCGAGAACTCCACTTGTTCCAAACCCCAGGCTGTTTGCCTGGGGTTCTTTCATATGGGGATCCAAGGGCTCGACCCAACAGGACAAACCCCAGTCGATTCGGCATGGAGCGCTAGCTGAAGCGCAGCATGCCGGCGGGTCCGGCAGCGCGCGTTGGTGCCGGTCTCATGTCTTGAGATGCCCGGCATCAGGCAAGCACCACAGCGCGCGAAGGAGCCTCCGGCATGCGGAGCAGCCGCCGGTCCACCGAACAGATCCAGACTCAGCGCCGCGGCTCGTAGGCATCACAGCATTTGTTGTGATGGGGGCTGCTGCTGCTGGGGCTCCCCGGTAAGGATGGGCCCTCCCGGGTTCTTCGTGTCAATCGTGGCGGCCGCGGCCACCCTCTGGTGGAACCAGAAGCATGGATCGCAACAGGCGCTTGCAAACCGGCCCGCCAAACCTTAAGATATGGTTCATATAATATGGACCATATTATATGAACCAACAGTACACCAATCCCTTCGCTCTAGGCGGGGTCGTCCGCGGCAAGCAATTCGCCGGCCGTGGCGTCGAGATTGAGCGTCTCCGCCAACTCGCTCGAGCAGGAGAGAGCGTCTACCTGTTTGCGCCAAGGCGCTATGGCAAGACATCCCTGCTTCGCGAGGCCTTCGAGCTCGAGGCCCGCCGGGGCCGCCTGATCCTCCTCTGGTGCGACTGCTTGCCCGCCGTCGATGCCGGAGATCTCGCGGCCCGTCTGGCCAGGGAGGTCGTGCAGGGAGCCAAGCGGGGCAAGGTGGCCCAGTGGGCGAAAGAGGCGGGGGCCCTATTCAAGAGGATCCGGCCGGTCGTGGCCGTACAGGGCGACGGACAGGTACGCCTCGAGGTGGAGTTCGGGGATGCTCCCGCCAATAACGACCCCAATCTCGAGGACGCCCTCGGGGCCGTGGCACGCTTGGCGGCCACCCGAGGAAAGCCGGTCGTAGTGGTGTTCGACGAGTTCCAGCAGATCGTGACTTGGGACCGCGATCACCGAACCGAGGCTGTTATTCGCACGGCGATCCAGCATCAGCAGGAGACCTCTTACGCCTTCGCCGGCAGCCAACGCCACCTCCTCCAGGCCATGTTTGCCGACCGCGCCCGCCCGTTGTTCAATCTCGCCGTGCCGTTTCCCGTGGGCCGGCTCTCTGTGGAGGAGTTGCGTCCCTGGCTCACGGACCGGTTCGCGGCGGGCGGCCTCGAGCTAGAGGACAGCGCCGCCGAGCGCCTCCTGAGCCTCGGGGCCGGTCATCCCTGGGCGACGCAGTATCTGAGCCATTTCGTGTGGGAGGCGGCTCGCCAGCTCGATGAGCCGCGCGCCGGCGAGGAGAGTGTGATCTCGGGGCTCACTACGGCGCTCACGGTGGGTGCCACGACCTACGAAGCCGAGATAAGCCGCCTGACAGGACCGCAGCGGCGGGTGCTGGCAGCGGTTGCCCGGGAGCCGACGTCTTCACCCACCGCCGCCGATTATCTGCGGCGCCAGCGGTTGCCGGCCAAGAGCACGGTTAGCCAGGCTCTGGGGAGCCTAGTGGACAGAGGCATGATCGAGACCGAGGGAACTCACTACCTCGTGGGTGACCCGCTCCTCGGGGAGTGGGTATCGCGGCAGTAACCCGTTCCAGGCGCAGCTGTCGCACCTGGCCGCTTGACGTTCACACGGCTTGATCATCTTTTCCTATTAACATTATCGGCTATATCAGTTCGAGCCCGGAGAACTCCATGCGGCATCCCGTCAGCGTGCTCCTCGCAAGCCTGGTTATCTCCTCCGCAGGGCCGGCCCTGCGGGCCCAAGAAGACCGGCGTCCCATCGTGGCTGAAGATCTCTACCGTCTTCAGTTCGCGTCCGGCGTGGCGGTGTCGCCGGATGGACGTTGGGTGGCGTACGTGATCTCCCGCGCGGATTCGGCGAGCAACACGTACCGGGCAGATCTGTGGCTCGCGGC
>JBDHDY010000731.1:0-2002 GCA_039591275.1 Gemmatimonadota bacterium
CCCTGAGAAGCAGGTAAGTGAACAGCCCCGCCAACACATAATGGAGGGCGAATCCGACATTCATCGCGACGTCGATCGGCAGTACCAAACGGAGCCAAGCCGTGGGATAGAAAACGTCGCCATGCATACCTGCGACGAAAGGCATGCCGCCGAAAATCTCAGGGTTCCACAGCGGTACCCTCCCGGTTGCCTTCCACTGTTCGGCGCCCCATGCCCGAAAAGCGTAGCCAGTGGCATATTGGTCGCTCCACGGTGCAGCAAGGAACTTCCCCGCCAGCATTGGCAGACTGAGTACGACCACCCAGAGCGAAAAGAAGGCCGTGGCCAGCAGCGTCGGACGTGCCGGCTCGAGCACGTCGGTGGTCACGGGCGTATCTCGCTTAGGTTGGTTCACGCCCCATCTCCTGATGTCCGCGTCCGAATGCGAGTGTTGCGAGAGCTGCCACGACCTCTGTCAGCGTCAAGAGCAGCCGTGAAGCAACCGCGACGACGATGGCGGGGCCGCCGCCGACCGCGGGAGTGAGCAGTCCTACCAACACCATCTCACGTACCCCGAGTCCCCCCGGGGTAAAAAGCGCTAGCAGGCCAACAATATAGCCCGCCGTAAACGAACCGACGGCCATTGTGAGCGTCGTCGGGGTGGCTGGCGTGAATCCCAACGTGATGAGCCAGAACGCCGCGCCGTATAGGAACCATGACGCTAACGCAGCGCCAGCCCCAAAAACCACAGCTGAGGTCGGGAGCGGAGTTACGGGAAGTCTTCCGGCAGTCGCACGCGCCACCGCCGCCGTGAGAGGCCTCGCGGTGAGAAGGAATACACTTCCCATGGCAATCGCAAACGCCACAGCGAGGCGCACGGGAGGTGCCGCACCTGGCGCGGTAGCCGCCACGACCGCGACCCCCGTCCCCACAGCCAGCGCCTGCATGGCAACGGCCGACGCGGCGGCAGCCCACCCAGCGACCCCGGCCCGTGGAGCCAGCACCGCCAGTCCCGCTATGCTCCAAACCTTACCTGGGAGATACCGGCCGAGGTTCGAAAGGCACCAAATACGGGCCGCGGTTTTCAGTGATAGCTGCTGGCCCCACCCGCGGAGCAGTATCCGCCAGCCAGCTATGAGCAACCCGTACGCCAACCACACCAGGAGGGCCGCCAACGCTATCCGACCCGGCTGGATCTCCTCGGGAAACGAAAGCCCCCGAAACTCAGTCCAGTGGTCGGAAAGGCTACGGTAAACAAATACGCCCACCAGCACGGCAAGGCTGACCTGTCCCGCCCAGATCCATCCTCTTTTCATATCTCAGTGCGTTGCGAGCGCGTCCCGATAGATCGATTCGAATGCCGCCGCCACCGCATCGGGGGCGAGGCGCCGCTTGAGTTCCAACCCGGCCTTTGCCGCTAGTTCTCCACTCCTGGGATCATCGAGGAGTTCTTGGATTGCCAATGCAAGCGCCCCGGAGTCGTATGCCGCCACCAGTCGTCCACCGCCTGCCGTCGGTACGATGTCCGTGACACCGCCGCCGCGCTGAGTGGCCACGACCGGGATTCCCAGCATAAGAGCCTCTGCAGCCACGAGTCCAAACCCTTCATTGCGAGCGGGAAACACGAGAACGTCGGCATCCCCAAAAGCGGCTGGAACGTCCTCGGGGGCAACCGCGCCCAGAAAACGAGTCCGCTCCGCGATTCCCAGTTCCTGCACCATGCATTCGAGGTTTGATCGCTCCGGCCCGTCTCCGATAATGGTGAAGGGCACCTCACGGCCAGCTCTGCCGAGTCGGGCAACAGCTTCTACCACCAGGCCGATATTCTTTTGGTTCGTAAGGCGACCCGCGGTCACAACCCCTCCCCCGCCCTGACTGGTCCTTTCGAACCGTGCAACATCAATCGGCATCGGCTGGACGACGATCTGTGCGGAGTCGAAGCCCACCTGACGCTCCACTTCACGAGCCAGATACGAGGAGACAGCCGTCACCCCCGCCGCACCTCGCAGCACACGTTTAGCCA
>JBDHDY010000732.1:0-2577 GCA_039591275.1 Gemmatimonadota bacterium
CATCCCCATTAGCTAGACGCTTTGGGGTTGGGGGGCTGGGGGCGGAGTTGCGCCGGAACCGCCGCCCTGCAGTTGTCGGGCTGGGCGGCACCCTCTACTTTACGCCCTTCCTCTTGATGTCGAGGTGCACAGTCCCGTGGCCAGGTCGATGACCGGTTATGGTGTGGCGGACGGATCGGTTGCGGGCGGGCGCCTTCAAGTCGAGATCCGGACGGTCAACCACCGGCATTTCAATGCTCAGATCAAAGTCCCTGGGAATCTGAAGGAGTTCGAGGGGCAGCTCCGGGAACGGCTGCGAGAACACATCGATCGGGGGCACGTGACACTCGCGGCACGCTGGACGGAAGATGCCCCGCGTGGTTCTCGTATTCGGGTGGATGTGGACCGGGCGAGAGACGTCCTGTCCGCTCTGGAGGACCTCATGACGACCCTCGACCTCGATGGCGAGGTCGATGTGGGCTTCATAGCGAGCCGACCGGAAGTGCTGAACCTCGTCGCGGACGAGGGCGCCATCGTTGAGTGGACCGAGATCGAGGCAGTCGTTCGAGCCGCTATGGAGCCCCTGCTGGCCGCACGGGCTACGGAAGGAGCGGCCCTCGGGCGCGAGCTCGAACTGCGGCTTTCCATGATTGAGGAGCAGCTGAGGACGGTGGAGGATCGGGCGCCCGATCGCTTGTCCGCAGAGCGCGATCGCCTGCGGAAGGTGGTGGCTGAGTTGATGGATGGGAGGGAGCTGAACGAAGACCGCCTGGCCCAAGAGATTGCCCTGATTGCCGAGAAGCTGGACACCACCGAGGAGATCGTTCGGCTGCGAACACACCTTGCGGCGGCCCGGCAGGCGATCCCCGAAGAGGCTCCGGCGGGAAAGCGCCTGGGATTTCTCGCCCAGGAGATGTTGCGGGAGATGAACACCATCGGGTCGAAGGCCAACGACGCTCCCATCGCGCACGCAGTGATTGCGATGAAGGGTGAGCTGGAGAAGTTCCGCGAACAGGCTGAAAACGTCGAATGACTCCGAAGGTAATCATCCTCTCTGCCCCGTCTGGTGCCGGCAAAACGACGATCGCTCGAAGATTGCTGGCGGCCCGGCAGGACTTGGATTTCAGTGTCTCGGCTACGACCAGGCCCGCCCGAGAGCGGGAATGTGACGGCGTCGATTACTTCTTCTTGTCGCGGGACGAGTTCCAGGACCGTATTGGCGCGGACGAGTTCCTCGAGTGGGCAGAGTACTCTGGAGAGCGGTATGGCACTCTGCGGGCAGAAGTGGATAGGGTACTCCGCTCGGGGCGGCACGTGCTACTCGATATCGAGGTGCAGGGGGCGCGGACGATACGCGAGCGGGCTGAGGGGGTTGTGAGTATTTTTATTTTGCCTCCATCGGTGGAGGCTCTGTTGGAGCGGCTCAGTGCGAGAAGGTCTGAGCCCTCAGACGTGCTGGCGGCTCGAATGAGGCGTGCGGTCGAGGAACTCGCTGAAGCGAACGAGTACGAGCACATAGTCGTGAACGACGAGCTGGCACGGGCCGTGACAGACGTGGCTCGTATCATCGATACCGGAGAGAGTCGACCGGGTGATAGGGAAGGGGTCGAGGCATTGCTCAGCGAATTGCGCGAGGGGCTAGCTGAAAGAGCCAGCCGTCTCGCCCATCAGTAGGAGCTCAGGGAATGCAGGTAGTCACTCCATTGGAGATCGCCAAACACGCCGGGAACAAGTACCTTGGCGTTCTCGTCGCCGCTAAGTTCGCTCGTTTTGTCAACGAGTTTCCCCGTGATTTGGCGGAGCATCAGAAGAAGTTGACGACTCGGGCACTGGAGGAACTGTCGGGAGGCCACCTCACCTACCGGCTGGTGCGCCGCCGGCGCCAGGAGCCATGACCTTAACCGGCCGGCGCGTCGTCCTTGGCGTGTCGGGCGGAATCGCATGCTACAAATCGTGCACGGTCGCCCGGCGCCTGACGGAAATGGGCGCCGCAGGCCGGTCACCTTCGAGGCTCTGACCGGCCGCTCGGTCGCTACATCACTCTGGGATCGGGATGCGGCTCTTGCTCACCTCTCCCTCGGGCAGGATGCTGACCTCATTATCGTCGCGCCGGCGACCGCGCACCTCATCGCGCGGGCAACGCAAGGACTTGCTGACGACCTCCTGACCGCCTTGCTGCTGGGGGCGAGCGTCCCGGTGCTCCTGGCACCAGCCATGAACGACCGGATGTACGCGCATCCCGCGACGCAGACGAACCTGGCGTTGGTGGCCGCGCGGGGATGGACGGTACTTGGACCGGCGGTGGGGCCTCTTGCGGAGGGACCCTCCGACAAGCCGGGCCGAATGAGCGAACCCGAAGAGATCGTTGCCATAGCCGGGCGGATGTTGCGGGGAGCCGACGGGCCGCTTGCCGGGAAGCACGTGCTAGTGACGGCAGGACCGACGCGGGAGAGCCTGGATCCTGTTCGTGTCGTGACCAATCGTTCCAGCGGCCGCATGGGTTTCGCGCTGGCGGCAGCCGCTTTCGCACGCGGTGCCGAAGTGACCTTGATTGCCGGCCCAACCAGCCTTGAGCCCCCAGTGGGTGTGGAGGTCGTT
>JBDHDY010000733.1:0-3687 GCA_039591275.1 Gemmatimonadota bacterium
GACTGCGCCCTTCGTGACGTGCTCCGTTGGAGCACTCCTCAGGGCAAGCTCAGGACAGGCTTCGAGACGCCGCGGCCCTGAGGAGCACGCCGGAGGCGTGCGTCTCGAAGGGCACGGCTCCTCAGGGACACGGCAAGCCTTCAAGCGTCATAGCTAACAGCTAATAGCTAATTACGAACAACTAATTACTAATTGCTGCTGCGGTGGTGCGCGGCGGGGGGAACATTCACTCCCTTGCGAGGTACGAAGCAGCCAACAGTTCGCTGATTTTGGATTGGCTGAGGCAGGGCACGCCGTCGTGACACCTTTAGCTCGGCACACGAGCTCATAACATGAAGCGGGATCGCTCGGACCAGGAGTTGTTCGCCCGCATCCGCAAGAGCGACGCCGACGCTCTTGGCATTCTCCTCGACCGGTATTGGGCGCGGCTGGTGCGTTACGTGGCCACGGTACTCGAGCCTGGAGACGCGGCCGAGGACGTCGCCCAGGAAGCATTCGTGCGCCTGTGGGAACACCGCCGAGATTTGCGGCCCGAGGAATCGGCTCGAGCCTTTCTGTTTCGCATCGCCCGCAACGCAGCGCTCGACGAGCATCGCCGGCGCCAGGCGCGAGAACGCGCGGCAAGCCGCGCAGCTCGGCCCATGGCCATTCCCACACCGGAAGACAATCTCGCCAACTCGGAGTTGCGCGAAGCCATCACTCTCGCGATCAACGCCCTTCCCGAAAAACGGCGCGAGGTGTTCACCCTAGTGCGCCATCACGGCCTTTCCCACCGAGAGGTCGCCGAGGTGATGAACCTCGCTCCACAAACGGTGGCGAACCATCTGAGTATGGCGCTGGCGGATTTGCGGAGTGCGCTTGCGCCGTATCTCGGGCGGTCAGGCGGTCGGGCGGCCCGGCGGACAGTGCATCCTGCCTGACATCAGCTGCCACAGATGATCCCGATGACCAGGTGTAAAGGGGCAGGAGAGGCAGAAGGGCGGTGAGACGCTGAGTCCCGAGCGTGCTCTGTGAGAAGTTGCGGAAGACCGCGCCCTTCGAGACGCGCCGCTTTGCGGCGCTCCTCAGGGACGCGGTAGGACATCCGCGAGCTACGCACCAACAACTAACAACTAATAACTAATAACTAACGACTAAGAACTAACAACCATGAAACGACCGTTACTCATCACATTCTTCATCCCCCTCACTGTCGTCCTTCTGGGATGTGCATCTCCTGCCGGCGTAGCTCAAACACCGCCCGATGCCTTTCTGGGAACAGGTTCGCATGCCGGCAGCTACTGGCCAACGGACGATTGGCGGACCTGCCGCCCGGAAGACGTGGGCATGGATTCCGAGAAGCTGCAGTTGGTGTACGATTATGCCGCCAACCCCAACATCAACACGGAAGGAATCGTCGTCATCAAAGACGGTGGGAGAGGCATACTTTCGTGATTTCACGATGACCTCTCGACACGCGAGCCGTTCCGTGGCCAAGAGCTTCACCAGCGCCCTCATCGGGATCGCGCTGGACAGGGGTTTGATCGGCAGTGTGGACGATGAGGTCTATCGATTCTATCCGCAGTGGCAAACGGCCGAGACGCCCGAGATCAAGAGGCGCATCACCGTACGTCATCTCCTGAATATGATGGGCGGCCTCGATTGGAACGAGGACAATTACGAGGAGACCAGCGACGAAGATATCTACCGGATGTACCGGGAGGGTGTCGTCGATTTCGTCCAATATGTGCTGAACAAGCCCGTCACTGCCGAGCCAGGCACGCGCTGGTATTACTCCAGCGGGGAGACACTACTTCTGTCCGGCATCATCGAAAGCGTAACCGGGCGGACCGCGTTTCGTTTTGCACAGGAGAATCTCTTCGCACCTCTCGGGATCTCACAGATCGAGTGGGAGAGCGACTACGCCGGCAATACGATCACCGCTTGGGGGCTGTCTACCACCGTCCGCGATTATGCAAAGTTCGGATATCTCTATTTAAAGGAAGGGGAGTGGGACGGCCAACAAGTGGTCTCACGTGCCTGGGTGCACGAGTCGACCAGCGCAATATCCGACGAGCTGGATCATTACGGTTACCAGTGGTGGCTACCCTACGGGTGGGCCTCATACAGAGACGCGGGCGTCACACCCAACACTTTCCTTGCCATGGGGATCTTTGTCCAGCGCATCATCGTCGTTCCAGAGCACAACATCGTCGCGGTGCGTGTCGGGTGGGACGACGAGTCTGAGGACCCGGAGTGGAGCACGGCGGAGTTCATACGGCTGATCCAGGAGGCGATTATGTAGCCCCCTACCCCTCACCCAACCGGGGCTTGGGGGTTGGGGATTGGGGTCCGCGTCCCTGAGGAGCCTTGCCCTTCGACTGCGCCCTTCGTGACGTGCTCCGTTGGAGCACTCCTCAGGGCAAGCTCAGGACAGGCTTCGAGACAGGCCGCCTCGCGGCGCATAGCCCTGAGGAGTGCTCTGTAAGGGCGCATCACGAAGGACTCCTCAGGGACGCGGCAGGAAGTGCGGTGGGAGGGGCCCTCTCACCTCTCACTTCTCACCTTGGTAGATCCCCCCCCTCCCATCCGTATCTCTCACGACACCAGCGGATGACGATGCCGTGGAAGCCTTGATTGCACGAGTCCTGAGTGGCGAGGCCAGCTACTTCGAGAAGCGAAAGCTGGAGCGCTGGCGCCGTGCCTCGGACCAGAACGAACAGCTCTATCAGGAATTCGAGCTGACGTGGAAGCTCACGGCACCCGCCGAGGCGCTTTCCCCACCCCCTTCCGCCGAGGACATCATCGCCGAGGCGAACCGCCGCCGCCCTAACGTGATTCCAATCCGCAAGCAGGCCAGGCCTGGCACGCGAGTCCGGCCGTGGATGGTGGCGGCGGCCTCAGTGGCGGCGATCCTGGCAGCAAGCATCGTTCTCATCCGACTACAGACGACACCCACGCAACTGTACACGACCGGCATGAGGGAGGCGATCACGATTCCTCTCGCCGACGGCAGCGTCGTGAGGCTGGCTCCCAACAGCGAGCTGGAAGTACGGGGTTCTGCAGAGCGCAGTGTCAGGCTGGACGGTACGGCATTCTTTGCCGTGGCGACTGATTCCACGAAACCATTTGTGGTGCGGACGGACGCCGGCCGCGCCGAGGTCCTGGGCACGCGGTTCGAGCTTCGGGCCGAGAACGATTCGGTTCGACTCGTGGTGGTGGAGGGACGCGTGCGCCTCTCCGGGGATGGCGAGCGGGTGGTCGTGAGTGAAGGAGAGGTGCCGTCCGTGCCGGAAATTTCCAGCGTGTGGGAGCTGATCGACTGGCCGGACGGGCTCCTCATCTTCCAGGCGACACCGCTTGCTCAAGTGGTCGACGAGGTCGGCGCACACTTCGGGATCCCATTCGCTGTCGGCGATACCATGCTGGCGCGCCGTACGGTCACGGCATGGTTTGAAGATGAATCCTTCGAGGAAGTGGTGACGACGGTCTGCCAGGTCATCGGCGCCGCCTGCACCATCGGGAATACGGTAGAGGTAACACGATGAAATACATGTTTGACAGGGGCCGCAGCCTCGTCATGCTGGGCGTAGGCACGGCTCTTTTGATATGCACGATCACCGGACATGCGGTAGCGCAGTCAACGAACGGCGCAGGCGACGGCGCGCTGCTCGAGCGCCTTGCCCGGCTCGACATCCACGGAGTGAC
>JBDHDY010000734.1:0-2306 GCA_039591275.1 Gemmatimonadota bacterium
AGAATATGTGCCACCAACCGCTCGAAGCCGTTTTGATACGCCGACAGAAGCAGGGTGTCCATCAGAATTGTGCCGAGTCCGACACCCTGGTAGTCGTCGAGGACGGTAATAGCTGCCTCTGCACACGCGACATCGTTCTGGTCCCGAACGTAGCGGGCCACGGCGATGCCCGGCTCACCCGGCTCGTCCAGAGCCACGGCACCCCACGCCATGTGGCTGCAGTAATCCAGCTCAGTTAAATACTTGAGCTGGTCGTCAGTGAACCCTCTGATGGGACCGTGGAACCGAAGATAGCGGCTTCGCTCGCTCATCTGTGCAAGCCCGCTCACCAAATGCCTTCTGTCCGCAGGGATGATGGGTCGGATTCGCACGCGGCGACCATCCCGCAACACTGCCTGAAATGCGTGCTTCAGTGGATCGTACTGCTTACTTCCCTTAGGGGTGCTTCCTGTCCGGCGGTACATTTTTCAGCTCGTCTCGAATGAAGGCAAACACGACCACCTCGCCTCTTGTGACGAGGGGCCTTCTATACACTATTGCGTAAAACAGGTCGGTTTCGGCTCACGGAAGAGCGGGGGGAGGAGGGGGAGCAGGGGCAGGAGGGGCAGATGCAAGGGGTGTGGGGTGTAGGGTTGGCAAAAGGAGCGAGGGAAGGAGAGACGGTACAGGCACCACACGGCCGGCCGCCGGCCGCTGGCAGCCTGGGGGTGGGGATGAGGAACTAACAGCAACAACTGGGGTGGTGCGGTGTAGTGTGGTCAGCTGGCGGGGAGAGGTGGAGCGGGGCTGAGATCTTTTCCCATCACCAGCGGTATTACCTAGAGTCTTCCAGTAAGGAGAACTACATGCCGACTCTTGGTCGCCGTCTCATTTTCGCGTTTCTCTTCGCAACATCCACCTTTGGCCTTATCGCGTGTAGCGATCTTGGACCCGCCGAATGGCAGGCAGAACTGGATGCCAATCGCGCACGGTGGGATGTGGCTGCGCTGACCCATTACTACATCCAGGAAGGCCGCATTTGCGAGTGCCTTCCCGAAGCCGTCCGGCTTGCCACGGTGGAGGTGCAGGATGGTGCCGTCGTGTCGGTCATCGATGTGGAGACTCAGGAGCCTGTGAGCCCGGAGTTCCGCGACGGGTACCTCTCCGTCGATCAACTCTTCGACGTGATACAGGACGCCATCGACTCGGGCGCCCACTCCATTCGAGTCGAGTACCATGTCGAGTACGGCTACCCATTCGACCTCTTCATCGATTACGAGTTGGCGGTGGCAGACGAGGAGGTGGGGTACGAGGTGACGCAGCTGACGTTTGTGGAGGGGCAATAGGGCAGAGATGTAAGAGGGTGTAGGATGCTGCGGGAAGGGGCAGGAGGGGCAGGAGGGGCAGGAGGGGCAGCCGGCAGCTGGCCACGGGGGAGGGGAGGGAGAGGGGCGGGGATGAGCTCTGATCCCCCTCTTCTGCGCCTTACTATAACGAGAGGGGGTCGGCCCCCAGACGACACAAAACCCGTAACCAGGATAATCTCTCATGACGGTAGCAAGTGTCGCAAAGGGAATTGAAGTTGACCCTCGCTTAGCTGGTCCAGCCGGAGTTGGGAACGACGACTATATGAGTGAACTGATCGCAAAGCATTTCAATGGCCCCGTGCAGGTGACCCTGTATCGCAGCGTGCCCTTGGATCGTCCTCTCCACCTGGAGTGGTATGAGCAGCATGTGGCCATGGCGTGTGATGGTGCAGACGTGATCGCGACGATCGAGTCCGTGCCCACACGCACGACCCACCCCGGGATCAGGGCTTAGGTCGTCCCCACTCCACTCACCCTCACACCCCACCCCCTGGGCTGAGGGCGTCCCCACTCCCTGCCACCCTACCCAAGGGTTTGGGTCTTCGGACTCAAGCAGTGGAGCGGGGCTCTGCCAAAAAACATCGAGTTCGTCGCAGGCCCAAGCCCCAAGCCCCCAAAACACCCCCTCTCTCACTTGATCCCTTTTCAACGTCTTCCTGAGCTCGATCACCTTCTCGACATCAACGGATGTGTTTTCCGGCAACGGCACGTCGCCTTTTTCCTTGCCGAGTGTGGCGACGCTCTTGAGTTTCTGCAGTAAGCTCGATCCCTCGAGTGCCTTGTTGTCCTCGGCGTAATACTCGAACCACGGTAATCCGGCTTTCGTGTACGCGCGGGCCGTCGGCGGTGCGCCCGGCGGTGCATGGCCTGTTATGTCGTGCCACACCATCGAGTTCGCGATGTGAACGAAACAGCGGCTGCTGTGATCGGTGTCCCAGTCGCTGAGGTCGTGATGATCCT
>JBDHDY010000735.1:0-2238 GCA_039591275.1 Gemmatimonadota bacterium
ACCTCGAAGGCGCAACTGTCCAGGGCGCGGGCCAAGCTGCGCAACGCGTTGGCCGAGTTTGCACAGGAGTGGGTCTCATGACTGAGGATCGATTCGAGGAGTTCCTACGGGAAGTGGCGCGGGACTACAACGAGCCGCCCGAGACGCCGCGGGAAGCGATGTGGAGCGCCATTCAGTCGGCGCGGGCCAAGAGGCCGGGTGAGCGGGAGTTGGAAAAGCAGGCACGGCCATGGCTGGCCTGGGGTGCGGCGATCGCCGCGGTTCTGGTTCTCGGGATCGGGTTGGGCATCGGTATCGGGCGTCTGTCCGTGTCGGGACCTGCGGCGATCGCGTCCGGCGATCTGCCTGATGCAGCGAACGGGAATGGGTCTCAAGTCTTTCAGGTGGCGGCGGCGGAGTACATGGGCCGCACTGATGCGGGAGGCTGAGGCTGGTGGCGCGGACGCAGAAGTGTCCCGCTGGGCGCGCGATCTGCTCTCAACGGCTCGATTGATGATCGACTCGCCCATTGCCGACGATCCCCAGCTCAAGACGCTGCTCGAGGACCTGGAGTTGATACTGGCCCAGATTGCCCAGTACTCGTCCTATCAAGGGAGCGACGAACTGGAAATGATTGAGGACGGAATTGAAGAGCGTGGTGTGCTGCTTCGGATGCGTGCGGTGATTGCCGCACAACCCGGAACTATGCCTGCGCAAGGAGAACTTTGATGTCGAATACGAGATTGGCCGGAGCCGTCCTGGCCGTAACAGTGATGCTCGCCCTGCCGTTCGCCGGTATGGGCGCCCAGGAGACTGTGGTCTATCCAAGCGACTTCAACAGCGCTTTGGGGCTGCCAGCGACCACTGTCGTGATGGCCGACGCCGTCGACCCTTCGTTTCCGCAGGACACGGCGGATACCGTCTACCGGAGCGCGCGGGCGGAGTTCAACCGCGGCAACTACCGGGAGGCTGCCAGGCTTTTCGGCCAGTTCCGCGACGTGTACGCCAATTCCCGCTACGCGCCGCAGTCGTTGTACTACGAGGCCTTTGCTTTCTATCGCATGGGGGGCGACGACAACTTCCGTCGGGCGCTCGAGGCTCTGGAACTGCGGCAGGATCGATTTCCCGACGCGTCGCGCGGTGAGGCTCGCGAGCTGGCGGTCCGCATTGAGGGCGCGCTTGCGCGACAGGGAGATGCGCAGGCAGCCGAAGGCTTGGCCCGGCTGGCGGGGCGCGAACAGGAAGTGGCGGCCAGATATCAGGAAAGCCTGGCCCGAGACCAGGAAAGCGCGGCCCGAGACCAGGAGCGCGAGGCCAGAGATCAAGAACGGGCGGCGCGAGACCAACAGCGTGCGCTCCGACAGCATCAGGGCGAAGAAGAAGATGACCTCCGTGTTGCCGCCCTCAACGCCCTGCTCCAGATGGATGCGGAAAACGCGATGCCTATCCTGCGCAGAGTCTTGGAGAACCACTCTCCCGAAAACGTGAACCTGAGGCGCAAGGCGGTTTTCCTCGTTTCACAGAAGCGTACATCCGAGCGTGAGGAGATTCTCCTCGGCGCCGCGCGGGAAGACCCCGATCTCGAGGTGCGGATGCAGGCGGTGTACTGGCTTTCCCAAGTGCGCACTGATCGGGCGGTGGAGGCTCTCGACTCGATTCTCCAAACTGGAACTGAGACCGAGCTGCAGGAAAAAGCGATCTTTGCCCTGTCGCAACACCGCAGCGAGCGCTCCGCAGAAATCCTGCGCGAGTATGCGGAACGTCAGGATGCACCCATCGAGCTTCGTGGCAAGGCCATTCACTGGCTCGGGCAACATCGCTCAATCCGCAACACGTCGTACCTGCGAGATCTGTACGTTCGCTTGGATGAGCCGGAGCTCAAGGAAAAGGCGATGTTTGCTCTCTCTCAGACCCGGAGCCGCGAAAACGCCGAGTTCCTTCTAGGGATAGCTCTCGACGACAGCGAGTCAGTAGAGGTTCGAAAGAAGGCGCTGTTCTGGAGCGGTCAGATGAGAATCATGACCCAGGAACTGTTCGACCTGTACGACCAGGTGACTGATCGCGAGTTGAAGGAACAGCTGATCTTCGTGTATTCACAGCGCCGCCGAGACGATGCAGCGATCGAGAAGCTCATAGACATCGTGCGGAACGAAACGGATATAGAGCTCCGCCGCCGTGCGATCTTCTGGCTCGGCCAGACGAACGACCCACGGGCAGTCGCGGTGTTGGAGGAGATCATTCGCTACTAGTGCCGCTGAT
>JBDHDY010000736.1:0-2708 GCA_039591275.1 Gemmatimonadota bacterium
CGTCGTCGGAGCCGTTCCGGGCCTGACTGCGACGCTGGCCATTGCCTTGCTCCTGCCGTTCACGTTTCGGCTCACTCCGGTTGCCGCGCTCATGATGCTCACCGGGATCTACGTCGGGGGGATCTATGGTGGTTCCATCACGGCCATTACGATCCGCATTCCGGGTGCGCCTGCCAGCACAATGACGATGCTCGATGGCCATGCCATGGCTAGAGCCGGGCGGCCCGAAGTGGCGCTCGGTCTTGCGACATTCAGCTCTTTCGTGGGCGGCATCGCTGGCGGCATCGTGCTTACGTTGTTCGTGCTTACGTTGTTCGCGCCACAGCTCGCACGTATCGCGCTCGAGTTCCAGTCGCCGGAGATGTTCGCGTTGGTCTTACTTGCGCTGGTAGCGGTCGCGACGGTGAGCAGGGGACCATTGTCGCACGGGCTCGCCGCGACGATTCTCGGTTTGATGTTATCTACAATAGGGCTCGACAAGATGGTGCCGGTGCCCCGCTACACGTTTGGGCTCACCAACCTGTTGGTCGGAGTACCGCTCTTGCCCGTCGTCATTGGCCTCTTCGCAGTTACGGAGCTTTTCTGGCAAGCTGGCGAGCCGGCGGTGGCCCGTGTGCGTCAGCCAAATCTCCGGCTGAACCGCGTATTCGAGGTATGGCCGGAGCTCAAACGCGTGGGCTGGAGGCTGTTCGGCAAGAGTTCGGCTATCGGGGCGTTCGTCGGTGCCCTGCCGGGTGCCGGAGCGGCAATGGGTGCCTTCTTGGCGTATACGGAGGCTAAGAGAAGCTCCAAGCACCCGGAGGCATTCGGCACCGGCATTGCTGAAGGGATTGTTGCGCCGGAAACGGCCAATAATGCAGTAACCGGGGGGGCACTGATCCCGATGTTGGCTTTTGGGATTCCAGGAGACGCCGTCACCGCTGTCATGCTCGGTGGGTTGTTGATTCAGGGTATCTCGCCCGGCCCCCACCTCTTCCGAGATCACGGAGACGTCGTGATCGATGGTGGCCGCATTTGCCTCCGAGCGCACGGGATTCGGGATGGGGCTCACGGTGGTCATCGGTGTCCTCGGCTATCTGCTTCGCCGGTATGGCTTCCCGGTTGTGCCGGTGTTGCTCGGCTTCATCCTCGGGCCAATGCTGGAATCAAATTTTCGGCGCGCGTTGATCGTGTCCGATAGCGGGTTGCTGATTTTCGTGCAATCGCCCATCAGCGGCACCTTACTTTTGCTGGCGGGGGTTCTGCTGGTGTATTTTGGGTATCTTCAGCCGCGGCGGGGGCTGTTGGGACGACGTTAGACAATGCGGTTGTGGCGGTGTACATTTCGATTATGCGAGGGGTCTCCGCCACGATGCGGCCCACTTCTGGCGTCGGCTGCGGTCTTGCCCGGGACGCAGAGCGTTCCGATCCGGCAACTCTAATGTCAGAACTCCCTGCCAACTCTGTGCCTCCCGTGAGGCTCCTTCCCGAGGAGACGCGTCCCGGCATCTTTGCACCGCCCAACCGGGTGGATCCGTAGCGCCGCACGCTCCGTTGGAATCATGGGAGTGGCCCAACGTTGAGAGGGGTCGACTCGTGGTGGTGAATGCGGTGGCCAAGCGTGCGAGCGGATGTCGGTAGCTAGTGCTACGTCCACTTTCCCTGTCGCAGTAAGAATGAATGGAGACCGCCATGGGTGAGATCACCGTACCCGCTGACGCCGTCTTCCCGATACTGAAAGAGAACATCCTCGTCGATGGTTTTCATCTCGTGATCGATTTGGAGAAATCGCACGGGTCGGTCATCGTGGACGCGTTAGAGGGAAAAGAATATCTGGATTGCTACGGCTATTTTGCAACGCTGCCTATTGGTCACAACCATCTAAAGATGTGCGATGAGGAGTTCCGTGCATCGTTGATGAACGCGGCCCTCAGCAACCCCGCCAACAGTGACATTTATTCCTGCGAGTACGCTGCATTCGTGAAGACGTTCCGAGAGCTAGCCGTGCCGGAGGAGTTCCGCTACTTATTCTTCATCGCCGGCGGAGCCCTCGCGGTCGAGAACGCCATGAAGGCAGCTTTTGACTGGAAAGCTCAGCGGAATCGGGGGCGGGGTGTGAAGGCGGGGGCTGACAAGATTCTCCATTTCAAGGACGCCTTTCACGGGCGGAGCGGCTACACTCTCTCCGTCACCAACACTGACCCGGTCAAAGTCACAGACTTTCCGAAGTTCGACTGGCCACGCATCTCGAGTCCCGCCACAGGCTCTCAAATGGACGAGTCAGCGATGGCCGCAGCCGAGGCCCAAGCGATCAGCGAGATCGAGGCCGCGTTCGCCGTGGATCCTCATGGTATTGCTGCGATCCTGATTGAGCCGATCCAATGCGAGGGCGGCGATAAGCACTTTCGCCCGGAGTTCCTGCGAAGGCTCAGACGATTTGCAGATGAAAATGAGGCGTTGCTGATCTTCGATGAGGTGCAAACGGGAATGGGCGTAACCGGTACCATGTGGGCTTTTCAACAGCTCGGTGTTACGCCGGACATCGTCGCTTTTGGGAAGAAGACGCAGGTGTGCGGCATCATGAGCACCAAGCGCATAGATGAGGTCACAGACAATGTGTTTCACGTGTCGTCGCGCATCAACTCCACCTGGGGTGGCAATCTCGTTGATATGGTGCGATGTGCCCGCTACCTGCAGATCATGGATGAGGATGGGTTGGTGGAGAATGC
>JBDHDY010000737.1:0-2555 GCA_039591275.1 Gemmatimonadota bacterium
TCACAAAAAGCGAACCTAGAAACGAATTATTCCGCCGACGAGAGCGAAAATTGAGCGGCGTCGGCGCCCGCCCGCCCATTTTCACTTTCGCTTCTTTATCGCCACAAACTGATGCCGCTTCACCAACCCTCCATTTTACGCCCTTTTTCGCGATTCGTAAAATGCCTCTCAGGCTAAGGCTCTCAATAGAAAGACGAAAATCACCGAGGGTGCAAAAAATGCTTGACAGGTCTGGGGACCTTCCTTATCCTACATCTAGTATGTCAAGCTCAGGCTCAATCAACTGCTAGTTGTTCGGCTGCCCTTGAGGTCCAATGGGGGGCCTTGGGGAGGGTCGAAGTGCAGTTGGTTTGAGTCCGGGAGCTGACAGGCATGAGACGTGAGGCAGAATGTGAAAAGTTCGATATTTTCGAAAAGGAAAGTCGATTTTCGCTCTTGCCGGCACGTCGCGACCAATGCCTAACCCCTAAATAGAGAGGAGGCGAAACAAGTGGCAAAACGCAGAAGGAAAGCTGCTAAGAAATCCAAGAAAAAGACCAGCAAGAAAAAGAAGTAACTGACTCTCTCAGGGGTACCGAGAGCGGGGGTGATAAAATCACCCCCTTTTTTTTTGTGCGCCAGGCATGGCGCGCAGCGCCAGGACTGGCGCTGTCAACCGCCAAGCGAAAGCGAAGCGGGAAGTGACTAGGAGGTGCCCCGAAAGGGAAGTCCTCTGAGGGCCTTGATGATGGCAGGAACCTCTAGCCGAACAGCAACCGCGTCATCGTGAGATGGAGTGGGAAGGAAGCTGTAAGCAAACTCCCGGCCCGAGGCACACGAAGCGCATAAGAGGCGTCCGCCGGTGGGCGAGGAGGCGTGAAAATCCGAAGCCCAATGCCATCCGGACCGAGCGGCCGTATATGCGACGGGTAGACGGGAGGAAGGTCACGCGCCTTACCCTGGGAGGTCTGCTTGTCTGCTAAGTAGCTAGCCGCACCGAGAGGGACGGCGAGGGGCGAGCAGAAGTCAGCCGAGGCCGAAGTAGCCGCCGCGCACAGCGGTGAAGGGCCGAACACGAGGAGCCGAGTCGGAACCACACGTTCGATGAGTGAAGAAGGCGTAGAGCAGAAGGCTGAGAAGCCGGAGCGGACCCGGAAAGTAGGCGGCGGAACCGCCGAGGGTACGGGCCCTGCACGTCAAGCACTCGCGGCACGTGGAGAGGAAACCGAGTCCGAGGCTCCGTTGCTCATAGAGGAGGTGCTGCGCCGAGAGAACGTGAAGCGAGCGTATGAGCGAGTGGTGCGTAACGGTGGTGCTCCGGGAGTGGACGAGATGAGCGTGGAAGAACTCCTAGCGTACTGCCGGGAGCACTGGGAGCGCATTCGGGAGGAGATACGCAGCGGCCGCTACCAGCCCCAGCCGGTGAGGAAGGTAGAGATACCGAAGCCGGGAGGTGGGACGAGGACGCTGGGTATCCCGACGGTAATGGACCGAATGATCCAGCAAGCTCTACTGCAGGTTCTCACCCGTATCTTCGAGCCGACGTTTTCGGATGGAAGCTTCGGCTTCCGCCCGAGACGAAGCGCTCAGGATGCGGTACTTCGAGCTCGAGAGCACATCTCAGCCGGCTACCGTTGGGTAGTGGACCTGGACCTGGAGAAATTCTTCGACCGTGTGAACCACGACGTGCTGATGGCGCGAGTGGCGAGACGGGTGAAGGACAAACAGGTGCTCCGCTTGATTCGCCGTTGCTTGCAGGCGGGTTTGATGGAGGGTGGAGTGGCCTCACCCCGGAGCGAAGGGACGCCGCAAGGCGGCCCGCTGTCACCGTTGCTGAGCAACATCCTGCTCGATGAGCTGGATAAAGAGCTGGAGCGTCGGGGACATCGCTACTGCCGCTACGCGGATGATTGCAACGTGTATGTAAAATCACGGCGTAGCGGGGAGCGGGTGATGGCTTCACTGGAGCAATTCCTATGGAAGCGACTCCGACTGAAGGTCAATCGGGACAAAAGCGCGGTGGCGCGGCCGTGGCAGCGAAAGTTCCTCGGCTACAGTGTCACCGCCAACCGTACGCCGCGACTGAAAGTGGCTCGCGAGTCGGTACAACGACTCAGAGGGAAACTGAAGTCGATCCTCCGACGCGGCCGAGGACAACGGCTCGACCGGGTTACGGGGGAGCTCAACCCGCTACTAAGGGGTTGGGTGGCATACTTCCGGATGGCGGAGGTGCGGGTGCATTTCGAAGAGCTGGACGAGTGGTTGCGGCGGCGATTACGCTGCATCCTGTGGCGCCAGTGGAAGCGACGCCGCACCCGCATGGAGAAGCTGCTAGGGCGTGGGCTGGGCGAAGAGCAGGCTCGTCAGTCTGCTTACAATGGTCGTGGTCCCTGGTGGAACGCGGGAGCACGACATATGAACCAGGCCATCCCGACTCGTTACTTTCGTTCGCTGGGTCTCTTGAGCTTTCTCGACGAACATCGGAGGCTCGCGTGCTTACCGTGAACCGCCGTATACGGAACCGTACGTACGGTGGTGTGGGAGCTGGGGCGGGTTAACCGCCCCGGCTACCCGAT
>JBDHDY010000738.1:0-2160 GCA_039591275.1 Gemmatimonadota bacterium
TGCCCACCCGATAATCGGAATCAGCCCTGCCCGGACGATGGCGCGCAGGGTCTCTGACTCGGCAATCACTTCGGCCAGCGGGGGACTCAGCGCGTAATACAGGTTGACTAATGCGCGTCCTGCTGGATTCGGCAGTAGGTACCGGTCCCGGAAGTCCCGGAGGAGCTGTACTTGCGGGGCCAGGGGCGAGCCATAGGCCGCGGTGGCGATAAAACATCCTCCACCTCCGCCAAGGTCCAAGTCGAACGAGTCCTCAAAGTCCTTAAAGACGGCTTCCGCAAATTGTTGCGCGAGCGGTGAGGGCTGAGGATTCCCTGTGGTAGTCGCTGTACCCTGCTTCGCGAGGGCAAGGTCTGCGGCGGGGCAACCGGGCGGAGTTGTGGGGACAATTGGGCCAGATTTGACGCTGCCATTGGCAATTTTCGCAATGAAGGAGTCAAATGACTTGCTGAGGCACAGCTGCAAGGGATTTGCAGTAGGGAAGTCTGTGGACTCTGTGAAACCCGTGACGTAGGCGTTGCCGGTGCCGTCCACGGCGATGTCGGTAGCGATGTCACTGTTGTTGCCACCTAGGAAAGTAGAGTATGCGAGAGTGGAGCCGGTGGCATTGAGCTTCGCCACGAAGGCGTCCCCAGAGCTTCCTACATCGGGCTGCAAGGGATTGGCGGTAGGAAAGTTCACTGAACTGGTCGAACCCGTGACGTAGACGTTGCCGGTGCCGTCCACGGCGATCCCGCCCCCGCTCTCCCCATCAAGGCCGCCCAAGAACGTTGAGTAGACGAGGCCGGAACCTGTGGAATTGAACTTGGTCACAAAGACCTCGGAGGTCCCGCCAAATGCTCCTTGAACAGGTGTACCTGCAATCGGGAAGTTAGCTGACCTGGTAGAACCCGTCACATACGCGCTGTCGGCCCCGTTGAGGGCGATGCTGGTTCCGAACTCGTCATCACTCCCGCCGAGGTAGGTGGAATAGACCAGGGCGGATCCGGTAGCATCCAACTTTGCCACGAAGGTATCGCGTAGACCCCCGAAACCGACTTGGAAGGCCCCTACAGTTATCGGGAAGTCGAGGGACCTAGTAACTCCGATCAAGTAGGCGTTCCCATTTGTGTCCATTGCGATGCCATTACCAAACTCATCGTGACTCCCGCCGAGGTAGGTGGAATAGACCAGGGCGGATCCAGTGGGATTCAGCTGCGCCACAAAGGCGTCGAACATACCGTCTAAGGCCGCCTGAAGCGGATTGGCCGTGGGGAAGTTGGCTGAGGCGGTCCGTCCGGTGAGATAGGCGTTGCTGGTCCCATCCACGGCTATGCCGTTGCCAACCTCACCGCTGCTCCCGCCAAGGTAGGTGGAGTAGGCTAGGGCCGACCCGGTGGAATTCAACTTTGCCACGAAGGCGTCGCGGAAGCCACCTAAGGCCGGCTGTAAGGGATTCACCGTTGGAAAGTCGGTCGACTCCGTAAAACCGGTTACAAACGCATTCCCTGAGGAGTCAACGGCTACGCTGAGGCCTCCGTCCGCTCCGGTGCCGCCAAGGAAAGTGGAGTAGGCAAGAGCGGATCCGGTGGGGTTGAGCTTCGTCACAAAGACGTCCTTGAAGAGCGCAGGGAATACCGGAGAGCCCTTTAGAGTCGGCTGCAGGGGATTGGCCGTGGGGAAGTCGGGTGACGTTGTCGTCCCCGTCACGTAGACGTTCCCATTACCGTCCACGGCTATGCCGCGTGCGGTATCGTCGCCGCTGCCGCCGAGGTACGTGGAGTAGCTTAACACCGGGTCGATGATCAGAGACTTGTTGAAATCATAGGCCGCGACAGAAAAGCCCACCGAATTCCTGTCCTTCAGCACATAGCGAGTGGCGAGGGCCCTTCGCCTACCGTCAGTTTCCTGATACACGAGGGGCTTGTGTTGTATGACTGTTCCCCATTGATTTCAAGTGTGTCTGCGCCCTCGAACGCGAGTGTGATGGCGGTGGGATCGGCGCCAGGAGCGACGACGAAGTCGTATTCAAGTTGTCGCTGCTTGCCGTAGTAGATGAGGTCCACGCCAGGATAGACTTCCTCGTACCGCACCCTGGCGTAGTTGGGCACGGCGGTGCGCCAGCTTTTGGGATCGTTTCCAATAAAGTAATTGACCTTGCCGGGCAGCTTATCCAGCCCT
>JBDHDY010000739.1:0-2194 GCA_039591275.1 Gemmatimonadota bacterium
CAAAGCCGGCGACGCCGAGTGCGTCGTGGCAGGTGGGATGGAATCGATGTCCACCGCGCCGCACTATGTGTACGGCATGCGCGGCGGCGTCAAGTTCGGTAACCAAGAGCTCGTCGACGGCCTCATCCACGACGGCCTGTGGTGTGCCTTCGGTGATTGCCACATGGGTGGTCACGCAGAATACACCGGGGACAAGGCCGGTATTACGCGAGAAGAGCAAGACGAGTTTGCCGTGAACAGCCACCGCAAAGCTGTCGCCGCCATCGAAGGCTGTAAGTTCGCGGCGGAAATCGTTCCAGTTGAGGTCCGTGGCAGAAAAGGCAGCACGATCGTTGATCGGGACGAATCACCGAGAAAAGAGACAACGCTGGAACAACGCTGGAAGCTCTGGCCGCGCTACGCCCCGCTTTCAAGAAGGATGGCACAGTGACGGCCGGTAATGCGCCTGGGCTCAACGATGGCGCTAGTGCCACAGTGGTGGCGTCGGAGGCGTTCGCGAAAGCTCACGGTCTGGAGATCATGGCTCGCATCACCGGCTACGCTACAGGCGGCGGTGAGCCGCGCGACCTGTTTTTCGCGCCTATCGTCGCAGTGCAAAACTTGATGGCGCAGCACAAGACAAAGATCGACGACTACGATCTCATCGAGGCAAACGAAGCCTTTGCCGTGCAGGCCCTGGCGGACGGGAAGGCGTTGAGCTGGGATTGGGATCGGGTGAATGTGAACGGTGGTGCTGTGGCCCTAGGCCACCCCATCGGTGCCAGTGGCGCACGCGTTCTTACGACGCTCTTGTTCGCTATGCAGGATCGCGACGCCACTACCGGTCTTGCCACATTGTGCCTCGGGGGCGGCAGCGCGGTCGCTCTCAGTGTTGAGCGCGTGTGATGACGCGTTCCTGAACATCGAGATAGGATTGAGAGTATGCGGCCGATTGAACTGACGATTCCAAAGGCGGGCGTGTCGCACGCCATGCGCTGGGTAATGCCTGCAGTGGCAGGAGCACTGCTGGTTACGATCGGCGCACAGATCGCCGTGCCGATCCCAGGCACGCCGGTGCCGATCACCTTTCAGGTTCCCGCGGTCCTCATTGTCGGTGGCCTTCTCGGGCCGCGCCTTGGGACGGTGAGCATGGTGTTGTACGTCGCGATGGGAGCGTCGGGTCTTCCGGTCTTTGCGCCCCTGGGTGCCCCGGGTCTGGCAAGGCTGTTCGGTCCCACGGGCGGCTACCTCCTGGCTTGTCCACTCGCTGCGGCCGTGACCGGACAACTCGCGGCTGGGGGAAGGTCCTGGGGGCGGACGGCGGCGGCGATGGTGGCCGGGCTCATGGTTATTCACGCTGGCGGTATCGTGCAGCTTGCGGCGCTCGGCGGTGACGTGTCGACGGCGATGCGCATTGGTTCGCTGCCTTTCCTAGCGGGGGATGTGATCAAGCTTCTGATCGCCGGTCTTGTTGTCCGGCGCTTCGGATGGATGGCGCGCGCTCTTCGGTAACAGGGCGCGCTTTTCGTTGGTGACTAGCCTTCGCCCGCTAGCCGGTGCGATCCTGGCAATAGCGGGCTTTTACGGGGCAGTCGCGCTGGGTGCGTTGTGTCTGGCGTTTGTCACGCCGGTGACGTGGACGGACGGTCCGTACGGCCTTGCTGTTGCCAGTGGACCTGTCGCCCTCACCGCGATGATCACAGCGTTGGTGATCGTCAGGCGCAGTGGACGCTCGTGGCGTCAGCTTGGCTGGCCGCCCGCATCGCAAGGCGCAAGGGCGTTTCTCGTGAGTGCTTGCGCTGGGTTGGTGATGGCCGCGGGCGCAATCGGCATCAGCATCGTGGGTGGAGCAAGTGTTCGCCTGACAGGTGAGGTTCCAAGCGCCTACATGATGCATGCCTGGACTGTGAGCGTCGGCCTCGCCGTTGCGGCTTTGGCGGAAGAGTTGGTGTTTCGGGGGTTTCCCTTGGTGAGGTTGGCCGAGGTGTTGGGGCGAGGCCGGGCGGTGGTGGTGCTGGCAGTGCTGTTTGCGGCTGCGCATGCCGTGAATCCGCAGGTGTCACTGCTCGGGTTGGTGAACATAGCGCTAGCCGCGCTGGTTATGAGTGCGGCCTTCTTCGGCCGAGGTGGTCTTCCGGCAGCCTGGGGGGTGCATCTCGGGTGGAACGCTGGTCTGGGTGTCGGGGTGGATGCGCCGGTGAGTGGCCTGGGGCTC
>JBDHDY010000740.1:0-2319 GCA_039591275.1 Gemmatimonadota bacterium
GGCTGGGTGGCAGTCGGGCCACCGGCCCGGCCGGCCCGTCCCGGAGTCGACAGGCAACACGCGCCGGTCCCGCGGCATCAGTTCCGGGTCCTCCGAGGCCAGGTAGGCAAGCATGGCCGTGAGTGTCGCGTTGTTCCTCAAGTCGTCGAACACGAGCTTATCGAAGGTGTCCCGGTTCGTATGCCACGTGTACTGCCTATACTCGGGATAGCTGGATTGGAGCCGGAAACCCGGGGCGCCATGGCAGAGGAAGGACATGTGGTCGCTTCCCGCAAACTCGGGTGTTCCTGGGATATCGAGCGTGATGTGCTGTTTGATCTCTACAGGAATCTGCCCAAACCACCGGCCGAAGTGTCCCCCCGCCTCGCTGAGCCCCTGCATTTTGATGTACTCGACACGCCACGTGCCGTTGTCCTGGTTGAATGCCGCCTGTAGGCCCTTCAGGATCTCCGGGTGATCCTCCACGAACGCCCGAGACCCAATCAATCCCTGTTCCTCACCACCCCAGTGCCCAACCACACGCTTGGGATTCGGATACGCCTTCTTCAGAATACGCATGGCCTCCATCATCGTAACCGTGCCGGTGCCATTGTCCGTCGCACCGGAAGCGCCATCCCACGAATCGATGTGCGCAGACAACACTACATACTCATCGGGTCTCTCCGACCCGCGCATTTCTGCGATCACGTTGTATACCGGGCCTTCCCCGTGGAACTCAGCCTCGGCGTTGAGCCGAATTCGCGGTGACTGCCCGTTCTCGGCCAAGCGATAGACCAAACCGTAGTCCTCGCAGCTCAGGTCGAGTGCGGGGATCTCTGCTGTCGGGGCGTTAAACACCTTGTTGACTCCCCAACCGTGCGACCATCTCGACGAGAGAACCCCCGCAGCACCCGACTGCTCCAAACGGCGGGCATAACCACGCCCACTCTGACGAACGCGGTCGAGCCACACCTCTCGGGCCGCCTCCCTTTCCCGCCTCATGCGCTCAAACGTCGTCGGGGTGGCGAACTCCTCCCATTGCTGGTCGGCGCGGCACGTCGGCTCAGGCGGCGAGATGAGAACAAACTTTCCCCGAGCCTTCGGGAGCCAAGCCTCAAAATCTCGTGCTCCCGAAACCTTAGGGAGAATTACGACATCGCCTTCCACCGGACCGTCCGTTGCCGGACTCCAGGCGAGCATCGTCCCCTCCAGCGTGCGTATCCTCGGAGTCACCAAGTCGACATGGGTGATCCCGCGCTCCCACTGGATCCACGTCCCATATTGCTCCCTGCGTGCGCGCACGCCCCAGCGCTCATATATGCTAAGCACCCAATCGACAGCCGCCGCGTGTTGTGGCGATCCTGTCAAACGGGGCCCGATGGAATCGAGCAGGACCTGCGCCAGGGGATACACCTGCGAGGAATCCATGCCCTGCGCCCAAATCCCGCGGATCGTGGGATCATCGGTGGGAAACGTTTGAGCGGCAGCAAAACGAATGCTCGTGGTGACAGCCACGAGCAGCAGACCGAGCGACAGCAGCAAAGCCTTCATGGGGGCCCCCACGCACATGGCGATCCCTAAGCTGTTTCTCCGAGATGACGCCTCCCACACCTGGTGGAGGCATAACGACACACCACGTTAGTCGCTTCTCTGACCGGTCGCAACGGCCAGCCCACCCGAGTGTCGCAACGTCTCGCTGGCTTCGTGCGGGGACTGTGACCACACGTGGCGCTCGGTGCATTAGAACGTATCTTTTCGCAGACACACGCTGTCTTGCGCTTTGAGGAGTATGCTGAGATGATTCCGCGCTTCACGATTTGCCTGATTCTCACCGCCATCTTCCCCCTCTCATTTTCCCGGCTGGCCGGCACCCAAGAAGCCCGGCACCGCTGGGAGAGGATGTGCCAGATCCGCCAGCAAAAGTTCGACCGCATCTTACCCGAAGCCATGCGGGAGAACGGGATCGACATGTGGATCACCATGATAAAGGAAGGACACTACGATCCACTGTATGACGACCTAGGGCGTGGTTATACCGGGAGCGTCGGTTATTACATCTTTACGGATCGCGGGGGAGACCACATCGAACGGGCGGCACTTGGCGTGGGTGGGTACATGCTTGAGGAATGCGGCGTTTATGACATCGTCGAAGGCCAGGTTGACTTGGGAGCATTCGTCGCGGAACGGGATCCCCAGAGCATCGGCGTGAACATGTCGGAGCGCATTGGTGCGGCGGATGGGCTTTCCCACACCGGTTACGAGCACCTGGCCGCTACCTTGGGTAGATCATATGCCTCGCGCATGACATCGGCGGAGAAGCTCATCTCTGATTTCCGTTCC
>JBDHDY010000741.1:0-2386 GCA_039591275.1 Gemmatimonadota bacterium
GAGGGCCTGTTCGGCGACTGCTTGGTCGGATTTTTGGGGTCTCAGATTGTTGCACCCAAAGGCGAATCAGTCAAGCCATGAGGGCGACTCGATTTGGTGGGGGAGGGAGTAGGGAGTGGGGAGGAGGGGTCGCCCAGAGCCCAAGCTACCCCGCCTGCCTCTCAACTGGCTACTCCCTCGTTGCTACTCGTACCGCAGCGCTTCCATCGGGTCGACTGACGCGGCACGACGGGCGGGGATGTAACAGGCAAGCGCGGCGACTGCGAGCAGCAGTCCCGCCACGCTGACGTAGGTGAAAGGATCAGCGGTGCTCACGTCGTACACCACGGTGGCCAGCACACTTCGCATTGCCAAGGACCCTGCAGCTCCGAGAACGACACCGATAGCCGCAAGCTTCGTGCCCTGTCCAAGAACCAGACGTAACACGTCACTCGTGCTCGAGCCGAGGGCCATGCGGACGCCTAGCTCGCGAGTGCGCTGTGCGACCGTGTACGACATAACTCCGTAGATCCCAACAGCCCCGAGCACGAGACCCACACCGGCGAAGACGAGCAGCAGGATGAGTTGGAACTGCCGGTCACCGAGCGAGCGCGTCAAGATATCCGTCATGGTGTCCACACGATAAACGCGCATCGTCTGCCGTACCAGCGGAACCAGTTGGAGTGGGTCACCGGCTGTGCGGATCACCAGATTCGAGCTGTTCTCGACGGGCCTGTAGATCGTCGGGCGGGGACGTTCGTCCGGGCCAAAGTTCCGCACGTCACCCACGACGCCCACTATTTCGGGATCAGTCCCCAAGTCCGCTCCCAACCGTGCGCCGATGGGGTCCTCATTCTCAGGAAACAGCTGTCGTGCCAACTCATCGTTGATGATTATGCTGTTTGCTGCACTGTCCACATCTGCGTCAGTGAAGTTGCGGCCGCGGATTAGCGGTATGCGCATCGTCTCGAAGTAGGTGCGGGACGCCCAGCGGGCCTCGACGAAGTGAGCCTCGCGGTCCTCGTTCCCCACCACATTGATGGTGGTGAAGTTGTTTCCGAAGTTCCGCGCGGGGATCATGTTGATCATGCCGGTCTGCCGTACCTGTGGCAGGGCGGTGAGCTGTGGCATGAGTGATTCGTAAAAGTCATTCCGGTTCGTATCGTCACCGTAACTTGATGGCGGAAGCCAGAGGTTCACAATCAACAGGTTGTTGCCGTCGAACCCCAGCTCAGACTGCTGCGCCCGCCAGAAGCTCTTGAGGAGCAATCCGGTGCCGGTGACCAACATCAGGGATAGCGCCACCTCGATAACCACGAGCCCCTTGCGAAGGGCGGTGATCCGCCCCGAGGAGCCCCGCGCTCCTTCCTTGAGAGCCGAGTGATCCGGCCTCGCCTGGAGGGCGGGAACGAGTCCCACCGCCACACCCGTCACAACCGAAACCAGTAGTGCGAAGCCGAGTACAATCCCGTTGATGCCAACATCGTTCGAGCGGGGGATGGCGCTCGAGAAACTCGTCACCAGCACGTGAACCCCGGCAAACGCCGCAGCGAGGCCAGCCAGACCTCCCATTACGGAAAGCACGAGGCTCTCGGTGAGAAACTGCCTGACCAGACGACCTCGTCCAGCGCCCAGCGCCGCCCTCAGGGCGATCTCCCGCTGCCGTGCCTCCGAGCGGGCGAGCATCAGGTTGGCCACGTTGGTGCAGGCCACGAGCAATACCAGACCGACGGCACCCGTCAAGATGAACAGGGGTGTGCGGCTGCGACTCACGGTGGCGAACAGGAGGGGCTCAGCGCGCATACCGGAGTCGTCATATGTACCTGCGTTCTCCTCGCCGAGAGCGGTCCAAAGCGCGTGCAGTTCGTCGTCGGCAGCTTGGGGATGAACGCCCGGTCTGAGGCGGCCGAACAACTGAAGGAAGTTCGAGCCACGGGGTGGCAGGTCGCCTGCGTCCCACTGGAATGGAACGAAGAAGCTTGCGGATCGGAACTCGAATTGCTGGGGCGCGACGCCGATGATTGTGTAAGGTGTTTCGCTCAGGCGAATGGTAGTCCCTATGACCTTGGGATCGGCACCGAAGCGGCTTTGCCAGAAGGCGTCGCTCAGCACAACCGTGTGTTCGGAGCCCGTGAGTCCGTCCTCTGCGTTGAATGTTCGGCCAATCTGTGGCGGCACACCCAGGAGATCGAAGAGGCCGGCCGTCACTCGGCTACCTCGAACCCGAGACGCGTCGGTCTCGTCTTCCAGGATGAGCGAGGTTGGGACTCGGGCCTCCACGGCTGCGAACTGACGGATCCGCGGACGGAGATCCAGGAAGTTCGGCACGGAGATCGGCAGGAGCACGGTCGGCAGTTCCGGGCGGGTACGCCCTATCTGCATCAAGCGGTCTGGCTCGGCAAACGGC
>JBDHDY010000742.1:0-2083 GCA_039591275.1 Gemmatimonadota bacterium
GCTGGGCGGACCAATGACGCAGCGGGACACTTCATGCGCGGGCTCATGGCCGCGAAGCGGGAGGGCGATGACGCCACCGTCGGGCGCTGCTCCAATAACCATGGGATCATCTCGAATCTCCGCGGGAATTACGGCCGCGCCGTGGGCTCCTACACGATGGCCCTCGCTGCTTTTCAGCAAGCACGGATGCATCGGGGAATCGCCGAGACACTGAACAATCTCGCGATTACTTACCGTGACCAAGGTGATCTGGTAAACGCGCTCAAAACAGCCGACCGGGCGGTTGAACAGGCTGAGAAGGTCGGCGACCGGGGTCTAGTAGCCCAGACGCGCGGCGGTCGGGCGGAAATCCGACTTCTATCGGGAGATCCAGTGTTTGCTCGTCGCGAGATCGAACGTGCAGTCGAGACACGCCGTGAGCTGGGGGACGTCGTTCAGGAGGCGGAGGATCTTCGTGTGCTCGCGCGCACCCTTGCCGCCACGGGACAGACCACAGAGGCGAAGCGCATGCTTTGCGACGTGCTCGACCGCGCCGAAGAGCAGGGCCGGCCGCTGCTTGCAGCGCAGGCCGAGCGCGATTTGGCCTGGTTGCTGTACGGACTGGGGCATATCGGTGATGCGACCGAAGTCGCCCGCAAGGCTCGTGTGCGCTTCAACGAGCTCCGTGCCGAAGCAGAAGCCAAAAAGCTCGATGAGCTTCTCACCGAGGCAGCACCGGTCAGATAGGCGCTCCGGCACATTCGACATTTGCGGCCCTAGTCTCAACGCGTTCCCGACGAGCCAAACCAGCCTTCATTTAGTCTTCACTCTTTCTTGAGATCCATTTCGCTATTACCTTCTTTGGCCATCTTAGGAGGTGGTAGGATGTCGGTGTGCTCGGTGAAACGTTGCAGAACAAACGGGACCCGGCTCTGGATGCTCGCCGGTGTGGCGTGGCTGGCAGCGTGCGCGGATACACCCGAGGCCGGTCCGCCTGCGGAGACGCCCCAGGCTCAGAGGACCTTCACCGATGACCTCTTACTGGCATCCGCCAAAGTGGCGTTGCCACCCCCCGGGGTCAGCCCTCAGGATCTGCCCGACCCGAACTCGGCCGGGGCCGAGTACACACAGGAATACTGTGTGACGTGCCACGAACTTCCGAGCCCCAGCACACACTCTCTGACCGACTGGCCCGTGGTGGTGAGACGGATGTGGCTGCGTATGGACCAGGTCAGTACGGACTTCGAGGTCCCCATACCGACTGCAGCCGAGCGGGTCATGTTGCTGAACTATCTAATCGACAATGCCCTCCAGGTGAGCGAAGCAACGCTTCCTCCGGGGCCAGGACGCGATCTCTTCACCGAGACTTGCAGCCGCTGCCATAACCTCCCGGATCCAAAACAGCATGGGCCCGACGATTGGGCGGCGGTCGTCTTGCGGATGATGCAGCGCATGGAGGAGATGCTCGAGGAGACACTTCAGCAAAGCGAGTTTCAGCAGCTCGTGCTGTACGTCGAGAGAGCCTCTCTACAATAGGTCCTGCGGACCTGCCTCGTCCCCACACGGCACAATCACAGCAGGCGGCGATCGTTATGGAAGCGCCGCCTGCTTCCGTCTTTAACGCATCAACCTTGTGGTGCTCGTGCCGGCCCAACCAGCGGACGCCCCGGCTTCTCACCAGTAAGAGAACTATTCTTCATGACAGCTACGCCGTTCACGATTACATGGCGAATCCCGACCGCAAATTGGTGAGGATCTGTGAAGGTCGCCCGGTCTTGCACAGCCTCGGGGTCGAACACGGTGATATCAGCAAGCATCCCCTCTTGAACGAGGCCGCGTTCGCGTTGGCCGATCTGCGCGGCTGAAAGCGAAGTCATTCGGCGCACAGCTTCCTCCAACGACAATCATTCGGCGCACAGCTTCCTCCAACGACAATAGGCCGAGCTCCCGCACATAGCGACTCAAAACCCGGGGGAAAGCTCCGTAGCCGCGCGGATGGGGGTTGCCTTCGCCATACCCCACCAAATCGCCGTCACTGCAGAACATCGTGTAAGGGTACTCGATGACTCGCTGAACATCGGCATCATCCAACACGTGCCATATC
>JBDHDY010000743.1:0-2090 GCA_039591275.1 Gemmatimonadota bacterium
GCCGGTCTCGAAGATCTCGGCAATCGTCGCCACCGACGCCACGTTTTGTACGATCACACCGACGTTCAGGGGGAGCTTGCCGGAAGGCACTTCTCGATCGAGGAGCGCCTTTATTAGCATCTTCTCCGCACCCTGGGGATATTTCACCGTAAGAGGATGCACGGTCACGTCGAGGTCGCTCGGCAGCGTTGAGTTGATTGCCTCGATGGCGTCTGGCTTGTTCTTCTCAATGCCGATCATGGCCCGATCGACACCGAGGCAACGCATCATGATCCGAATCCCTAGTCAACAAAGCATCGATCTTCGCATCTTTAGGCGGGGAGAGTTTGACATGTGTGGGGAACGCAGCGCCACCGAGGCCGACGACACCGGCGTCCTGGACGGCGCCGATGATCTCCTTGGCGGAGAGGTCGTGCCAGTCCGGAACAATGCGTGGCCGGATGGCCTGTGCTGAAAACGGCGCGACGGCGATCCGTACAGCCTCCGCATAGCTGCCGTTGGGATGTGGCCACAAACCGATGTCGCTGACAGTCCCCGCTGCCGACGCGTGTACGGGTGACGACACGTACCCATCGGCTTCTGCCACCTTGTCACCGCGTTCAACCCGATCGCCGACTCGCACAATGGGCTTTGCCGGCTTTCCTGTGTGCTGGCTCAAGGGCAACACGACCTCGCTCGGGTACGGCATCCTCCGAATCGGGACCTTCGCCGTCAACTCCTTGAATTCTGGAGGATGGACCCCGTGTCGAAACTTGAGATTGCCCTGATCGCTCATGCTATTTGAATGGCTCCGCCCGCTTGACCCACTTGGCGAGATCTTTCTCCTTGGGATTGAGTGGCGTTCCCGGATGAATGATCTGCACCGGACACTTCTCGGCGGCCTGCACCAGCTGCTTGAACGTGCCTGCCTTGGCATCCTTGATGTAGGCCAGCTTCTTGTCATCGTACGCGAATAACTTCTTGTTGATGTTCGTGCATTCGTCACAGGAGGTACACCGCGCCGACTCGATGTACGGCTCCATCCCGAGCTCTTCTTCCTCTTCCTCGACGGCCGGCGCTTCTGCCGGTGCTGCTGTCGCCGTAGCTCCTGCCGCAGGTGCCGGCGCGGTGGCGACAGCCGCACCTCCGCCGCCGCCTCCTAGCAACAGGTCGTCTCCGCCCGGGGGCACCGGCGCAAGGCCTGGCATGGACTGCGCCCTGGCGAGAATCTCTCCCACGGTCTGCTCGCCTCCGTTGCCGGCGCGGATGAGACCCTCCGCCAAGCGTCTGGCGATTATGGCCGGATAACGAGCTCTGAGGTCGGCGAGTTTGGCCTCGTATTCGCTGCGAATCGCCTGCGCCTGTTCCTCGAACTTGCTCTCGAGCTCATCCTCGACGAGGCTGCGCAACGAGTCCGTGACTTCGAGTCCGGCTATCTCCTTGAGTTGTGCCCAGAAAAGGAGCCGGTCTTCGGCCAGTCGAATGACTTCGTTCGACACCATGAGCCGCTGGAGCTGGCGCTCGCTGTCAATCGAGTACACGAACGGTGTTTTGTCTTCCCGGTCTTCCGTCGGGAGCTCCATGTACTCGTGGAATGGCGTGAGCTCCTCATCGGAACCGTTGCCCTTTACCTTCTTGAAGTGCTTCCGGAACCGCGCCTCCGTGGCTGCCCAGTCCGCAATCGTGATCGGGAGCGCCATCGTCTGCTCGGCACCGTCCTCGTCTATGTACGTGAGGTCGTAGGACGGCCAGACATCTTCGACCGAGGGATTGCCGTCGAGGTCGAGGCAATCCGCAAGGGTGGATCCGGCATCGGGATCGAAAGCGAGCACCGGAAACGCCCGGCTTTCCACGGCGAGCTTGGCCGCATCCGGGGCAGCGTCGTCGCCGATACCGTGCTCAGGTGGGCAGGGACAGTGAAGGAGGAACACCGCCGGCCGTTTGGACTGCAGTCCCCTGAGGACCCCCCCCAGGAGGTGTGATGCGGAAGCCTGCGACGCTTGCAGCACGAAGGTGCCACGGTGGGCCATCGCAATGAGCGCGAGTTCTTTGCGCATCTCTTCCTTGCCGTGCTGGCCGGGGCCGAAGGCCGCCATGTCAGACACCTGACC
>JBDHDY010000744.1:0-2149 GCA_039591275.1 Gemmatimonadota bacterium
CTCGGCGTAGCGCATCTCCCGGGGCTCCTTGGGCTCCGCCAGAAGATCTGTCGGGGCCTCCACGAGCTCCCGGTGTCGGAGCGAGTCGAAAGCAAAGGACAACTCGCTCGATCCGCCGGCCAGTATTCGCAAGCGGCCGCGCGTGAGCGTCCAGTGTTCCAAAGAGTCCACGTACGTGCCGCGACGACTCTGCACAACCAGCGTAGGGTAGTCCGCTCCGGTTCCTTCGCGCTCGAGCTGGAGGTTGCGCATACTACTGGAGTTGAGGTCCAACGACCGTATCACGTAGACCCATCCTCGTTCGGCACGGTACACGAAGTTGTAGCGTGTCGTTTGGGAGCGCTGTTCCTTCTCGCCGAGCAACTCTGCTTGGCGCCTGGAGGCGGGCGGCGCGATTTCCACTAGTAGCAGAGCCAGGAAGGCCGCTACCACCGCGGCTCCAAGAACGGGAAGGATGAGCCGTGGCAAAGAGCACAGCTGCCGGCAGGACCATTGACATGTTCTCCACGAGAGAGAACACGTAGCTCAATGCGATAGCACTGGGCTCGAGGCCCCGTGCCAGATATTCATCGAGACTGTCCGTGAGGTCGATGACGATGACCATTAGTGGGAACCCGAGCGTGGTCACAAAGAAGATCTTCCACCACTCCCGCAACACGTAGCGGTCCAGGGTTCCGAGCAGTCTCATTTCCAGTGAACCAGCTTGGTGAGTCGCATACGGAGGTTGTCGGCCCAATCGCCGCTGCGAACGGTGGTTGCCTCTGTGCGGATTCGCCAAAGCATGACGCCTCCCACCGCTGTGAATACCAGGTTCGGTGCCCACATCGCCCAGAACGGCGTGACGATGAGGCGATTGGCTAGCGACTCTCCCGCGATCAGCCCCACATAGTAGATAGTGAACACACCCAAGCTGAGCCCGATAACCAGGCCCACCCCGCCCCTGGGAAACTTAAGGGCCATCGGGACGCCGACGATTACGAAAACGAGACAGGCGACGGCAATGGCGTACTTCTTGTGTGCTTCAACGAGGTAGTTGGCCTCCCGGATCCTGGCGTTCTTTGCCCGGTCGCGGATGACGAGGGCTGAGGAGACTCGTGTATGCCGTCTTTGGGTGGACGTCATGGCTGATTGTGCCACCTGGGTCAGTCTCTCGACTCGCTCTTGGAGACCCGGCGTGCTCGACTGGGTTGCCGGGGTCGGTTCCGGCTCGCCGGGCTCCGCATCCTGTGCAGTGAGGTCCTCCGGGCGCAGCCATCCGGAAAGACGCTCGAGGGCGCGGCAATATGGGGTGGCATGGAGGTCCGGTGTCACTGTATCGGTCTGGACCGGTATGAGGCCCACGAGGTCGCGAAGGCTGTTGAGCTCAATCCCCTGCGCCTGGCGTTCCGACGTGAAGGACTCGCGGCGGGCGGTACGGATGACCGAATCCATCTCGCAAACGCTCATTTCCCGGTCGCCCTTATACTGGTCGTCCAGTGTCCGTGCGAAGGTGTTTCCCACCCCCTCTATTCGGAACTGGTCCTGGCGGAAGTCCATCAACTGAAACGTGCGAGGGTCGGAGCGGCCTGACTCGTGCGTCGAGCCATCGAAGAGCGTCAGGTACAGGTTCTCTTGGTCCTCGCTGAACGCCATGAAGCCGCTGTCAGCATAAATCACGCGCTGGCGTTCTTGGTTGCCGAGATCGAAAATCGAGACATCGTACAGCGTATAGGAGGCTTGATCGATTCGCCCGGCTCTGAGGAAGAGCCGGCTTCGCCGGATCTCGTTAATGGCCTGTTCCTTGAGTGAAAATGTCGGTTTTGTCCGGTTGATGTCTGTTAGTAGCGCCCGCAAGCGGTGGTTGGATCGCGGCAGCACCTGATCGTTGAAAAGGAACGACATCACCGTGAGAACGACTCCGGCGACGACTAGAGGCAGCACCATTCGACCAACGGAGATACCTCCGGCCTTGAATGCCGTGATCTCGTTATCTGCAGTGAGTCGGCTGACGGCATATAGGACGGCAACGAGGGCTGCCATAGGGAGGGTCATGGCAACCAAGAAAGGCACGGACAGGGCAAATACTTCGGCTATCACCGTCCACGGTAGGCCTTTCCCCACCAGATCGCCGATTCGCTTGGCTATCTGGTTCAGCAGCAGTATTCCCGTG
>JBDHDY010000745.1:0-2587 GCA_039591275.1 Gemmatimonadota bacterium
GGCGTGGTACAGCTCCCCTGAATTCCCCCTGACTGGTAATGCGCGGTTTGAGTTGGTGAACTTCATCGATGGTGAGCGGTCGGTGCAAGAGATCCGTGACGCGTTGAGCGCTGAGTTCGGTCCCGTGTCGGTCGCCGTCGTGGCGCGGTATCTGGAGGATCTGGTGAGTGTGGGGGTGATGGCTTGGAAGTGAAACGAGGTGAGAAGTGAGAGGTAAAGGACTCTTATTGGCGGAGTAATGAGAAAAGGTCTGCCCATGCTGCGTAGCGGTCATGAGAGTGGTTCATTGACCCCAAGGAGTGTCGAACAGACGTGGCGGCGTTGCCGCAACCATGGCATGTCCCGCAGGCAGTTCGTCGAGTTGCTCTCACTGGGCGGTTGCGCCGCGGCGTTGGCGGCGTGCGGCGCAAGCCCTGATGTGTCCGGCGAGGCGCTGCAACCATGGGTCAAGGATCCCTCACCGTTCATCCGCTATCCAACTAACCTGGAAACTCGGTTGGAGTTGATTCGGGGCTTTATCACTCCGAACGATCTCTTTTTCGTCCGCAACCACGCACCAACGCCGCACATCGATGCGGAGACATACCGCCTGCGCGTCGAGGGCGACGGCGTGGAGCGTCCTCTCGAACTGACGTACCAGGACATTCTCGACCTTTCCGGCCAGTCCACCATCGCCTACCTCGAGTGTGCGGGAAACTGGCGCAGCTTTTTCGCAAAGGTTCTCGGGCAAACAGCGGCAGGAGGACAGTGGGGAACCGGTGCCGTGGGGTGTGCGTCGTGGACGGGGTGTTCCCTTTCGGCCGTGTTGCGGCTGGCGGGCGTCAGACGCAACGCGGTGGACGTGAACCTTCTCGGCCTGGACGACGGAGAGTTCAACCGGCCCATGTCCATCGAAAAGGCCATGGATCCCGATACCCTCCTGGCCTACGCCATGAATGGTGAAACGCTTCCCGCGGATCACGGCTTTCCCATCCGCGGGGTGGTGCCGGGATGGGCCGGCAGCAACAGCGTCAAGTGGCTGGGCCGTATCGTGGTCTCTACCGAGAAACTCTGGGTCAGAAACAACACCACATCGTACGTGTTGGTCGGCGCTGACTGGCCGGCGGAGCGACATCACCCCGCCGACGGAAGCCCCATCACCACACTCAACATCAAGAGCACACTGGCTCTTCCCTGGCCGGCAAACCTCCAGCGAGGCTCACGCGTTCTGCGGGGATTCGCGTACTCCCCACACGGGACGATCGCCCGAGTGGAGTGGAGTGCGGACGATGATCACAACTGGCGGCCAGCTAGGCTTCTTCAGCCAATCCTGGAGCACGCGTGGGTGCGGTTCGAGTTTGTCTGGGAAGCTCGACCGGGATCACACACCGTCAGGGTTCGCGCCACGGATGCGCGTGGTAACACACAACCGGAGGCCGTGCCGTTCAACGAGAAGGGGTACCTGCTCAACATCCCCTTGCCGCATCCAGTGGATGTTGCCTAGGTGAGAGGTCCATGATGCTCCGTTCACTTTTCCTTGTTGGGCTTTCGATGGTCGCTGCCGCGTGGTTGGGATGTGGGGGCGACGCAGAGAATAACGCAGCGCAAATTGCAGCGGGCCAGGCGCTCTATACCCAGCGGTGCGCGTACTGCCACGAGGTGGACGGGGCCATCGGGCCGCGGATCACGCCGCGGATCCTTCGCTACTACAAGACGGCTCGTAGCCTTTACAACTACGTGCAGCTTGCAATGCCGTACGACGCTCCTGCCACGCTCACCGAGCAGGAGTACTGGGACATTGTCGCGTATATGCTTTCTACCGAGAGCCTGCTCCCCAGCGACGTTCGACTGAGCGCGGAGACCGCGGATGAGGTGTCCTGGGTGAGGTAGGCCGGCAACGATAGTCCGTCTCACCTCTCATGCCTCGCCTTTCACTCACCCTCCCCCCTACACCCTACCGCCTCCTCCCCCTGCAACCCTATTCTCCCCGGATTAGTGGGGCGATCCGCCATGCCCGTCCCCGGCGATCCCTGTCCTTGTGAGGTCATCCGCCCCGCCATACCTTATCGTTCCGCCCAAAGGGCCTTTTGAACTTCCTATTCAGTTGGGACATGCCGGTGACAACCGTACTCAAACTCGATGAGATCAAGCGCCTGGTAGATATCCCACAGCTGATCCAGGAGATCGAGACTGGGTTTGTTCTCTATTCCGACGGCAAGGTGAACGTCCCGCCGGTTGGATTCTTGCACTTTGACGACCCTCCGGGCGACGTTCACATCAAGTACGGCTTCGTATCCGGTGACGAGTACTACGTCTTGAAGATGGCATCGGGGTTCTACGACAACCCCAAGCTTGGCCTGCCTCCCAGCGATGGGTTACTTCTGGTTTTCAGTCAGAAGACCGGAGAGCTCAAGCTGATTCTATTGGACAAGTGCTGGCTCACCGATATGCGCACTGCTGCAGCGGGGGCGGTCGCAGCGAAACACCTGGCGCCAAAGACTGTCCATCACATCGGAATCGTCGGAACTGGCGCGCAGGCGAGGATGCAACTCGAAATGCTTCGGACTGTCGTCGACTGCGAGAGCTGCTTCATCTGGGGTAGGAATTC
>JBDHDY010000746.1:0-3508 GCA_039591275.1 Gemmatimonadota bacterium
GCGCCCTCGCCCAACCGCACATCGGCATCCCGTACATCCACTCGAGCACCCACAATCTCCGCACCGACTGCCTCCACGCCTTTGCGCACTATGGTGTCGAGCAGCAGCCACCATCCTATGGTGAGCAGACCGAGAAAAGTCGCGAGCGGTACCACCGCCTTCCAACGCATCAGCTTCATCGCTCACTCCGGCTGGAAAAGGCGGTAGATGTTGTAGAGCTTCGAGGCCTTGACGGCCCGAAAGAGCTTGGTCTTCTCGAGGCGTGGAAGGACTTTCTCCCTATACTTCGCCACACCCACTCGGGCCAAGAGGTAGATGGGAACGGCCAGTACGACCCACCCGATCAGGCTTCCCAGCACCACCGTGTTGTTGTAGTTGGAGAGCGGGAGGACAGGAATGTTGTACAGCGTCGTCCACGTTGGTATGAGCACTGGCGCTCCACTGAGCAGCGTGCCACCTACTGCATCGAACGCGGGGTCGAGGAGGAACCCCACGGGTGTGAAGAGGAGCCACCCGAGGATCGCAGCCGGGAACGAGACGTTGAACACCACCACGACCGCGAAGATCATGAGATTGTGAAGGTTGACGAGCGGTGTCAGGCCCAACGCAGCTCCGAGGGCGATCCCGACGGCCACCTGACCGGGCGTGCCGTCCGAGTTGAGCGTGCGAATCAGCTTCTGGAGCAGCCTGAGCCAGAGCATAGGCGAAAAGTGAGCACAGGCTGAGGGAATGGGAAGAGGGAGAGCAGGGGCAGAAGCGAAGCGTGAGAAGTGCTCTCCTTTGGCTGCCGGTCCACGGTTCGCCCGCACCTGTCCGCTGCGCCTGCAAAGGTTGTTAAATTTGCACGCATGCATTCACTCGACGCGATTCTTCGACCGACGTCGGTGGCGGTGATCGGTGCATCCCGACGCCCAAATTCCATCGGCTGGCAAATCCTCCACAATCTTCTTCAACACGGCTTCAAGGGCCCGGTGTATCCGGTGAACCCCACCGCCACATCGATCCACTCCATCGCAGCGTACCCGTCGGTGCGCGACATTCCCGGATTGGTAGATCTGGCCATCATCGCCGTTCCGGCCGAACGCGTATTGGAGGCGGCGCGGGAGTGCGTCGATGCCAATGTCCGCGGCTTGGTCGTCATCTCCGCCGGTTTCAAGGAAATCGGGGGCGGGGGCGTGGCTCGGGAGCAGGAGCTGCTGCAACTCCTAGAGGGAACAGCCATCCGGATGGTCGGGCCCAATTGCATGGGAGTCATCAACACGCACGACTCGGTCCAGCTCGACGCAACCTTCGCTCCCGCCATGCCCCCACCTGGACCGATGGCATTCATGAGCCAATCGGGTGCCATGGGGCTCAGCATTCTCGACTACGCCGAGAGCCTGGGCATTGGGCTTTCCATGTTCGTCTCGCTGGGCAACAAGGCCGACGTGTCGGGCAACGATTTGCTGGAGTACTGGCGCGACGACCCAAACACAGAACTCATCCTCATGTACATGGAGAGCTTCGGCAATCCGGTCAAGTTCGTGGAACTGTGTCAGCAGATCACCACTCAGAAGCCGGTGTTCATCGTGAAGTCCGGACACACCGGAGCGGGTGCACGGGCGGCAGCCAGCCACACCGGTGCGCTCGCGCAGACTGCCCTGGCGACGGATGCCCTGATCACGCAAGCGGGAGCCATCCGTGCCCATCGTGACGAACGCCGGTGGGCCGGGCATCATCCTGGCGGACGCCTGCGAAGACAATGGTCTCAACGTTACTCCACTGTCGCCGGACACTGAAGAGAAGCTCCGGTCGCGACTGCCGGACGAGGCGAGTGTACGGAATCCGGTGGATCTCATCGCATCCGCTACAGCCCAGAGCTATGAGTTCGCCGTCAAGACCGTTTTGGGGGATCCCAACGTCGATGCCGCCATCGCCGCCTTCGTGCCACCGCTCGGAATTCAAACGCAGGAGGTGGCAGAAGCCATCGTCGAAGCCAATGCGCTGCATCCCAACAAGCCGCTGCTCACCGTCCTCATGGGACGCGAAGGTTTACCTGCGGGGCTCGCCGAGTTACGCGAAGCCAAGGTGCCGGGCTATCTCTTCCCCGAGTCAGCTGCTCGGGCCCTGGGAAGTATGTGGCGCTATGCCAGCAGGGGAAAACGTCGTAAAGGCCGCACAGTGTCATTCGAGGTAGACGACGACACCGTGGCCGCGATCATCGATGGCACCTTGGCCGACAACCGGTTGAAATTGAGTGAGCCGGACGTCTTACGTGTTCTCGAGGCGTACGGGATAGCGGTGGTGAAGTGGACGTTCATCTCGCACGAGGGACAGACGAGCCTTGCCACGGCAGCCGCTCAGGCGGCAAAGAAAGTGGGCCGGCCGGTGGCGCTCAAGATCGTGAGCCCCGACATCGTGCACAAGACAGACGTCGGGGGCGTCGTATTGGGGGTCGAGTCCGACACGCAGATCCAGCGGGCCGTCCGGTCCATGGTCAAGAGCGTTTCCGAGGGAGCCCTAGCCGCAAAGAAGAAGACAAAGGGGAAACGAACACAGGGTGGGCCGCACTCAAACTCGGAGCCAAAGATCGAGGGCGTGTTGATCCAACAAATGGCTCAAACGGGCCGAGAAACGATTGTCGGCGTGACGAGAGTGCCGCGTGTGGGCCCCATGATGATGTTTGGGTTGGGCGGCATCTACGTCGAGGTCGTCAAGGACGTCGTACTGCGCCTCTGCCCGCTGCGAGACACGGACGCCGAGGAGATGGTGCGGGGCGTCAAGATGTACCGCCTTCTCGAGGGAATTCGCGGAGAGCCTCCCCGCGACTTGGAAGCGCTCAAGGAAGTTATTCTTCGTGTCGCCCAACTCGCCGAACGGCACCCTCGAATCGCCGAGCTGGACATCAATCCGCTCGTCTCTCTCGACGACGGCGCAATCGCCGTTGATGCGAGGATTCAGTTAGAGAGTGATTAGTTGTTAGTTGTTAGCTGTTAGTTGTTGGCCGATGGTGCCTCCGCCTTCTCGATCGTCAACACCTAGTCGCGGGCAACAAGCTAATAACTAATGACTAAGAACCAATAACTAACAACTAACTAACCACCGTTTCTCTTACCCCCGCCGATCGACCCACGAGCACAACGCTCAACACGACGAGTACCAAGCCGCCGAGGAAGCGAGCACCTAACGGTTCGCTGAGGAGGACTGCGCCCAAAAAGACAGCAAAGGCAGTTTCAAAAGCAACGCTCATACTCACAAACGTCGCGTCGAGCTGCTTGAGGAGCCAGAATATCGAGAGGTAGCAGCCGCACGTCACCACGAACGCGAGGTACACAATCGAGCCAACCGCCCGAACGGTGAGGCGTATCTCGGCACCGTGATCGAGAATCAACGCCGCGACGACGAGAAACACCGCCGCCGACGCAACTTGAATGGCGGTCAGCCAGAGCGTTGAAGTATCTCGACCATGTCGCCGAACCAGCACCGCCGCGACGGCGGCCGACACCGACGCGACTAGCACTCCCAACAC
>JBDHDY010000747.1:0-2539 GCA_039591275.1 Gemmatimonadota bacterium
GGTTGCCAACCTCCAGGTGGGTGACCTGGTGGTCGTCGGGCCCGCGGAACGGATCCCGGTGGATGGCCAAGTCCTCGTGGGGCGGTCGGGGGTCGATGAATCTTCGCTCACGGGTGAATCCGTGCCGGTCGAAAAGGGACCGGGCAATCCGGTGTATGCGGGCTCCCTCAATCAGCAGGGAGTCTTAGAGGTGCGGATGACTCGTCCGGCCTCCGAAAGCACCCTCGCACGAGTGATCCGTCTTGTGGAGGAGGCCCAAAGCCAGAAAGCTGAGACACAGCATCTGACCGATTGGATCGGCCGGTATTATACAGTGGCGGTGCTTGGGGCTGCGGTCCTTTTCCTCTTGGCCACGCCGCTCTTTCTCGGCTGGACCTTCACGGCATCCCTCTACCGGACCATGGTCCTTCTTGTAGTGGCGTCCCCGTGTGCCCTGGTGATATCCATCCCGGCCGCAATCCTTTCCGCAATTGCCGGTGGAGCCCGTGAGGGGATCCTCTTCAAGGGGGGCGTGACCCTCGAGCAAGCGGCGGGCGTCCGGGTTGTGGCGCTCGATAAGACCGGGACCCTGACCGAGGGACGGCCCCGGGTGACAGACATCATTCCGCTTGGAGAGGAAGACGGCGAAACGATTTTGGCCCTGGCCGCCGCGGTCGAGATCCGTTCGGAACACCATCTTGGTAGAGCGGTAGTCGAGGGGGCACAGGCGCGGGGTGTGCCGATCGTTCCGGCCGATGAGGTCGAGACCTTTCCAGGACGCGGGATTCGCGGGATCGTAGGAGGGCGGCGCATCTGGGTGGGAAGCCCGGGCCTGATGCGGGAAACGAGCGAGTCGCTCGATGACGCGGGTCTGTCTCGCCTGCAGGCGCTCGAGTCTCAGGGGAAGACCGTTGTGGTGGTTGGAGCCGAAGGTCCACTGGGTTTGATTGTGATTGCCGACACCGTCCGACCGGGGGCAAGGCAAGTCGTAGAAGATCTCAAACGTCAGGGGATCACCCAACTGGTGATGCTCACTGGCGACAATGGACGGGTGGCAAAGGCGGTCGCCGAAGAGGTTGGGATCTCGGAATGGCGGGCAGCTCTCCTGCCGGAGCACAAGGTGACCGCTATCCGCGAGCTCATCGCGACGCGCGGTCCCGTGGCGATGTTGGGGGATGGTGTGAACGATGCGCCGGCCCTGGCCGCGGCCACGGTGGGTGTGGCGATGGGTGGGGCGGGGACCGATGTGGCACTCGAGACAGCGGACATCGTCCTGATGGCTGACGACCTCACGAGGCTCCCGCGGGCGCTGGAGCTCAGCCGGCGATGTCGCCGCGTGATCCTGCAGAACCTCGCCTTCGCGGGATGCGTGATTATCGGACTGGTCGCCTCGACCCTCATCGGTTGGATGACCCTTCCCCTCGGGGTCGTAGGGCACGAAGGAAGCACGCTGCTCGTTGTGGCGAATGGCCTCCGACTCTTACGACAGCCCGCCATGTGAGCTCCTACTGGAGACAAACCTTCCCAATTCTCCTCGCGGTCATTCACGCACGGGCTTGTGACCGGTTATCCGTCTTTGGGCAGGTCGGGAGGTCCGTCGTGTGTATAATAGGGCGGTTTGGATGACCATGCCTCTACGAAAAAACATTTCCACGTTGGGACAGCCATGACCGGGATCGGTTAATTATGAAGGCGTTCCTGCAGGGGCTTCTCACGGGTTATGGTCCGCTCATCCCCTTCCTAGCTCTCCTTTCGATAAGCACCTTGATCTTCCTCGTCGCCTCGCGTCTGTCCCGCCATGCCGACACGATCGCAGATGAGACAGGGCTCGGCGGGCTTTGGATCGGAACGGTGCTGCTCGCTGCGAGCACGTCGCTTCCCGAAGTGCTCTCTTTGGTGCCAACATGGCGAATATGCTGATCCTGGCTGTGCTCGACCTGGTCTTCGCCCGCCGGCGCATCCTCGATCATGTGCACAAGGAGCATGCCCAGTTCGGACTCCTTGGGATTCTCCTCATGGTGATGGCGGGCATTGGCATTATCACTGGGGGATGGGGCCGAATCGGCCATGTCGGGGTCGGGCTCGAGACGGTCATGATCGCAGCTGTCTACATGGGAGGGATCAGGCTTCTCTACCGTTTCGCGGACGTGGGGGTGCGTTCCGTCGAGCCGATCCACGGGAGTAGTCTCAACCGTGTCCGGCTGCGGGAGGCAGCGGGCGGTTTTGCTCTCGGAACCATCGGCCTCTTGGTCTTGACCCCGTTGCTAGTCCTCTCGGCCGAGGCCGTCTCTCTTGAAACAGGGATAAGCACCACATTTGTCGGAACCCTCTTGGTCGGTCTCGCCACGACTCTGCCCGAGTTGAGCACCACGTTCTCGGCAATTCGCCTCGGGGCATTCGACCTCGCGGTCGGGAACCTCTTCGGCAGCGTGATGTTCAATATGGTGGTGCTCCTGCTCATGGACGTCGCCTATACTCGTGGGCCCCTCCTCGGCTTTGTCGCACGGGATCATCTGCTCACGATACTCCTCGGGGTCACGTTGCTCACGTTGGGCATCGT
>JBDHDY010000748.1:0-2717 GCA_039591275.1 Gemmatimonadota bacterium
GAGACGCGTCGTTTCACCCACGCGGAGTTGTGGCAGGCATTGGCGAAATCACTCGAGTCCCCCGACCTTGCGGTAGAAGAGATCGGGCGCTCCATCCACGGACGCGCTATTCGTTCAGTGACCTTCGGTGAGGGCACGACCAAGGTTCTCCTCTGGTCGCAGATGCATGGCAACGAGTCCACGGCCACCATGTCGCTTGCCGACATCATCACTTTCTTTGCAACAGCCAACGGAAACCCGCTCAGGGAGCGCTTGCGGCGGGAACTCACGATCGTGATGGTACCGATGCTCAACCCAGACGGTGCGCAGGTGTTTCAGCGGGAGAATGCCGTGGGCGTGGACATCAACCGAGACGCACGCCGGCTGGCCACGCCTGAGGCACGAGCGCTCAAAGACCTGCGGGATCGCTTCGATCCCCACTTTGGCTTCAACCTGCACGATCAGAACGCACGAACCCTTGCCGGGGAGGGCGGCGACCAGGTGGCTATCGCTCTGCTTCCTCCAGCGGCAACCGAAGACCGGGCCTATGGCCCCATCCGAGGCAGGGCCCGCTCCGTCGCGGCACTGCTTGCCGAAATGCTCGAGCGTGAGATCCCCGGACGTCTGGCCAAATACAATGACGCCTTCAATCCTCGGGCATTTGGGGATCTGATGCAGGCCTGGGGAACGAGCACGGTGTTGATCGAAAGCGGCGCACTCCCCGACGACCCTGAGAAGCAGCGTCTCCGTGCCATCAACGTCGCTGCGATTCTCTCCGTGCTCCACGCAATGCCAACCGGTCGATACCGCGGTGCCGATACGCTCAGCTACGAGGCGTTACCCTTCAATCGTCGGATCGCCAGCGACATTCATCTGCTGGGCGGGCGTGTCGTCCTCGGCGACCACGAGCCACTTGCAGTTGACATCGCGCTCGCGTATGACGACCCCGTTGCTGGGACTGGACTGCACATCGGGGAAGTGGGAGATCGGAGATCTCGCCGACGCCGTCGCCCTCGACACCTTGGACATCTCGGGCCTCTTCATTCACCCCGATACAACAGCCAACAGCCTTCACGATGGCGGCTGGTGGCTCGAACGGGGAGCACCGGCAGCGTTCACGGTTAGACGGGGAGTGGAAGCGAGTAGTGAGATCGTGCATCGGCTTGGAGAGAGACCGAAACAACCGGATTGAGTTCAACATGGGGGATAGAATGGGCAGGAGGGGCAGGCGGGGCAGAAGGGGCAGGCGGGGCAGGAGAGCCAGGAATGAGGCAGCACCGATGACCAAAACCCACACGAGCCTCCGTCAATGAACTTCTCGGTGCTCGACTCCTCCGCGTTCATCGGCTACTTCATCCTCATCGGGGTAGTCGCTGTCGTAGCCTCGCGGAGAGAGCGCGAGGCGTCAGATTATTTTCTGGCCGGCAGGAATCTTCCCTGGTGGCTGATCGGCATCAGTCTCATCGCCAGCAACATTTCGACCGAGCACTTCGTGGGGATGGCGGGATCCGCTGTCGACTTCGGCTTAGCCATCGCATCCTACGAGTGGATGGCCGCCATCACGCTTGTAATCGTGGCGCGCTGGTTCCTCCCCAAATTCTTGGCCATGGGTATCACCACGATGCCCGAATACCTGGAGCGGCGCTTCGACGGCCGCTCTCGCAGCTGGCTCGCCTTCTACATGTTGCTGGCATACGTGTTTGTCGCCATGGCCACCGTGTTGTACTCAGGCGGCTTGGCTTTGCAGACAATCTTCGAGCTTCCGTTGGGATGGGGCATCACGATATTGGCCGTGTTCGCCGGCGCCTACACCGCCTACGGCGGCCTCAAAGCGGTCGTGTGGTCGGACTTGATTCAGGGCACGATGTTGATCCTGGGTGGCGCCGTCACGACCGTGGTAGGATTACGGGCGGTGGGTGGCTGGGAAAGCTTGATGGAGGAGGCCGGGGAAAAGTTTCATACCGTGCTTCCCCTCGACCACCCCGAGCTGCCGTGGTTCGCGGTCTTTTTTGGTGGGCTGTGGATAGCCAACATCTTCTATTGGGGATGCAACCAGTTCATCACGCAGCGGACTCTAGCGGCCAGGACAGTTCGGGCGGGACGATACGGCGCTGTATTTGCCGCCTACATCAAGCTCTTCATCCCATTCATCATCGTAATCCCGGGAATCGTGGCGTATGTCCTTTACGGTGATGATCTCGCTCGCTCGGACATGGCGTACCCAATGCTGCTTCAACGCCTCCTACCAAGCGGTCTTACGGGGCTCATGTTTGCGGCCTTGTTGGCGGCCATCATGTCCAGCCTGGATTCCATGCTCAACTCAGCAGCCACGATCTTCACGGTCGACGTCTATCAGAAGCGCTTCCGTCCGGAGAGCACGCAGGCAAACCTCATCGCGGTGGGGCGCCTGAGTACAGTCGTGTTTCTGCTGATTGCCGCGGCGTGGGCGCCCTTCCTGATACAATTCGAGCGCGTATTCAGCTATATCCAGGAGTTCTGGGGTCTGATCACCCCCGGTGTTGCCGTCGTCTTCTTGGGAGGCTTGATTTGGCGGCGCGCCACTGCGTCGGCCGCCGTCTGGGCAATGGCCGCGACACTGCCTGTGACAGTCGGCGTCAAACTGCTCCTGCGCGACGCGGCGTTCTTAGACCAGATGTGGGTAGCGGGACTAATCTTGATCGCACTCCTGGTGGGCAGGTCGCTGCTTGGCCCGAAGCAACACACCGTTCAAATGGCGG
>JBDHDY010000749.1:0-2967 GCA_039591275.1 Gemmatimonadota bacterium
GAAGAAATTGCTTGCCAAGGCCCCGGCTGATCGCTTCGCGACCGGAGCGCAGGTGGCGGAGGCGCTCGTCGTCTCCAAAGCGACGCTCCAGGCGACACCCGAAGCGGCGGAGAAGTCCATCGCGGTGCTGCCGTTTGCCAACATGAGTGCGGATCCGGAAAACGAGTATTTCGCCGACGGCATCACGGAAGAGATCATCAACGCTTTGACGCAGTTCGAGGATTTGCGGGTCGTGGCCCGCACTTCGGCATTCGCCTTCAAGGGCAAACACGAGGATCTCAGAACGGTGGGCGAGAAGCTGAACGTGAGCAAGGTTCTCGAGGGAAGCGTGCGCAAGGCGGGCAACCGGCTCAGGATCACGGCACAGCTCGTCAATGTGGGCGACGGCTATCATCTCTGGTCCGAGAAGTATGATCGCGAGATGGATGACGTGTTCGCCGTCCAGGATGAAATCGCGTCGGCGATTGCGGATCGGTTGAAGGTCGCTCTCGCGGGCAAGGTTGACGAGGCATTGGTCAAGCCGGCCACCGAGAATCTCGAGGCGTACCAGCTGTACTGGAAGGGGCGTCACTTCTGGAACCAACGCGGGCCGGGACTCAAGCAAGGACTCGAGTGTTTCGAGCGGGCTCTCGCGCTTGACCCGGAATACGCGCTCGCGCACGCCGGCGTCGCTGACAGCCTCCTGCTCCTCGGCTTCTACGGCATGGTTCCGTCTAAAGAGGCCATGCCGAAGGCTAAAAGCGCGGCCAAGAGGGCCCTCGAACTCGATCCGACGCTGGCCGAACCACACACCACCCTGGGTTTCGTGACGTTCTCGTACGATTGGGACTTTCCAGCTGCCGAACGGGAATTTGAGCGCGCCCTGGAGCTCAATCCGCGCTACGTGGCCGCCAACTACTGGCGTGGGGCCTACCGTGCGGTCGTCGGGAGGCTCGTCGGAACGTCGTCTTCCGAGGACGCTATTGCAGACTGCGAGCGTGCCGCGGCCCTCGACCCACTCGCGTTTCATCCCATCGTCATCCTGGCCTGGTGCTACATCTTCGTTGGTCGCTATGCGGAGGCGCTACCGCACCTCCATCGCGTGGTCGAGCTCCAACCTGCTTTGCTCTTGGGTCATTTGCTCTTGGGAACCGTCTACCGAGGCCAGTCCAAGTACGCCGAGGCAATCACGGCCGCACAGTCAGCGACACAGATCTCTTCGCAGCACCCCTGGGCGGTCGTCGACCTCGGGCTCACGTACGCGGCGGCCGGGAGGGTAGCGGACGCTAAGACGATCTACGATGAGCTGGTCCAGCGAGCGCGGAGCGAATACGTGCAGGGCAGCATCCTCGCGCCGCTTGCCGCGGCGCTTGGCAAAACTGATGAGGCCTTTGCGCTGCTCGAAGAGTCATACGAGGAGCGGGATGCGCGCCTCATCTTCCTAGGCGTGTGGCCGGACTACGACCCGTTGCGGGAGGATCCGCGGTTTGGGGATTTGATGATGCGCATTGGGTTGGGGTGAAAACGTGATAAGTGAGACGTGAGAAACAAAAAGGTAGGAGGGGCAGCGGGGGCAGACGAGCGTGCACCTCCGTTCGCCCTGCCCTCCTGCCCCTCCTGCCCCTTCTCACATCACCTCTCACCTTTCTCACTTCCGCAACTCCGGCATCCCACTAGCGAACACCGTTTCAATCTGCGCCCTGCCGAACATGGAGTAAGCCACACGATTGCATGAATTCTCTGGCTCTTCCTTTGGCACTGGAGTTGCGATGTAGAACCCATCCACGCACACACCCATCTCATCTGCCGTTAACGGGAAGGAAAACATAGGAAATCATGAAGAGGGTTCTCACTGCAATCACAGTCTGATGGATGTCGAAGGTGAGAAGGTCGCGGTCATCCAGACGGCGCTCGACTATCTCGAAGGCGCCGAGTCGGCGGACGCCGAACGAATGGCGAGGGCCGTCCATCCGGAAGTCACAAAGGTCCTGTTGACTAAGTATCGACAAACGGGCGCCACGTACCTGCGGAACTCGGGAGCCTCACTACTGGTCGAAGTGGTGCGGGCGGGGGCTGCATTCCTCGAAGAAGAAGAACGCAACACCGAAGTAACCGTTCACGACATCGGCTACAACCTGGCTTCCGTGACAGTCGTGTCAACACAGTTCATCGATCACCTGCTCCTCGCCAAGATCGACGAACAGTGGCAGATCATTGATGTGCTGTGGGTACCGAACGCACCAGACACCGCGGCGGCACCAATCGATATCGATTTCGAGGCTGAGCAGCAGGCGGTCACAAATGCGGCGATGGACTACATCGAGGGCGCTTACTCGGGTGACGGCGAACGGATGGCAAACGCGCTCCATCCGGAGCTCACAAAAGTCCTGACAATGCCGCACCCGAAGACGGGCAATACGATGCTGATCAAGATGGGCGCCTCAATGCTCATCGAAGGAACTCGTGCCAAACTGGGACTGCTCGACGAAGACAAGCGCAACATCGAGGTGACCGTGTACCACGTCGGAAACGATCTCGCCACCCGCGCGAGTCATCTCGGCCATGTACATCGATCACCTGCAGCTCGCCAAGATCGATGGACACTGGAAGATCGTGAACGTTCTGTGGGTACCGAATCCGGAGGCGAGACGGGACAGCTAAAAGCAGAAGAGGCAGTGGGGGCAGAAGACGTTCCCCTGCCCCAGCTGCCCCTCCTGCCACCTCTGCCCCTTTTTAGGCCGTTAGGCCTTAACCTTCACCTTGCGCGGCTTTGCTGCCTCCGCCTTGGGCAGTGCAATCTTGAGCACGCCGTTGGCGAAGTCCGCCGTGACATGCTCAGCCTCGACGCCCCGGGGCAGGCTGAAGCTGCGCTCAAACCGCCCGTAGGTGCGCTCGTAAATCCGCCGCGCGCCATTCTCGTCGGTGTGCTCGTCCTTCTTCTCACCGCTAATGGTCAGCACACCGTTCTCTACGGTCACGTCGACATCC
>JBDHDY010000750.1:0-2057 GCA_039591275.1 Gemmatimonadota bacterium
ATGTCACAGCAATGTCGCAGCCGTGTACGTCACCAGCCGCCACGGCTTTGCCGCCGAACACGGCAACCATAGCGCGCCAACCTGCGCCAGCTGTCATGGTGACCACGACATCCTTCCTGCTGCCGACCCCAGGGCAATGACGCACAGGGTGCGGTTGCCCGCCACCTGTGGCACCTGTCACGGGGCCGAGAGAATCCGCACCGAGGAACTCGTCAGGTTGCCGTTGACGTTTGACGCCTACTCGCGGTCTGTCCACGGGCGCGGCGCCGCGCGAGGGCTGGCCGCGGCCGCATCGTGCGCCGACTGCCACGGGGTGCACGACCTCCGTGGCCCACTCGATCCGGCATCCAAAATCAATCCACGCAATGTCGCCACCACCTGCGGACAGTGTCATCCCGACATCCAGCTCGAATACACCAGGTCAATCCACGGCCGTGCACTCGCTGCCGGCGTCAGCGACAGCCCGACGTGCACCGATTGCCACGGTGAGCATCTCATCCTGTCTCACGAGGAGCGGGAAGCGAGAACCTATGGGATCAACGTTGGCAGGGAGACATGCGGCCCGTGCCACAACGACCCCCAGATCATCGGCAAGTACGGCCTGCAAGCGGGTGTCGTTGGCACGTATGAGGACAGCTATCATGGGTGGGCGTCCCGCAGCGACTACGCGCGAGCGGCCACCTGTGTCAGCTGCCACACGACCCATTCGGTCCTGCCGGAGGAGCACCCAGAGTCATCCATTCACGCCGACAACCTGGTCGAAACCTGCCAGACCTGTCATCCGTCCGCCGATCGGAGTTTTGCGATCAGCTACACCCATGCAACAACGTCCATCGAGGCGAACCCGGTCAACCGCCTGATCCAACGCATCTACATCGTGCTCATCATCGTAACAATTGGCGGTATGGCGCTTCATAATCTCGTGATCATGAATTACTACGTGATGGAACGACGCCGAGCGGAGCGCGGAGAGAAACGGGTGTTACGCCTAGATCCCTCGCAGATCGTCCAACATGCCCTCCTCACGGTCTCGTTCATCCTGCTCGTCATCACGGGCTTCGCGTTGCGCTTTCCCGAAGCATGGTGGGTCCGTTTCCTCGCAGATCTGGGTATGACAGAGCCTGTTCGCTCGGATCTGCACCGAGTGAGTGCGGTGCTGATGATTCTCGTGGGGATCATCCACATCTACTACATCTCCACTGCGAAGCGAGGCCGGGCGGAATTTCAGTCGATGATACCAGCGTGGCAGGACGTGAAGGACTTCTTCAGCAGCCTTCGCTTCTACACCTGGCGGACGAAGGAGCGAGCTAAGTTCGGCCGTTACGATTACACTCAGAAGGCCGAGTACTGGGCGTTGGTGTGGGGAACAGCCATCATGGTGCTTACCGGATTGATCCTCTGGTTCCCAGAGTTCGCCGTGAAGATCTTCCCGGCGCTATTCGTTCCCATCTCGCAGACCATCCACTACTACGAGGCGTGGCTGGCGACACTGGCCATCCTGGTATGGCACTTCTTCTTCGTGTTCTTCCACCCTGCCGAGTACCCCATGAGCTGGACGTGGCTGACCGGGAAGATGTCGGAGGAGAGTGTCAAGAAACATCACGGTCGCTGGTACGAGGAGGAATTAGCCGACACTGCGCAACGGGCCGCTCCGGGTACGGGGGGAGACCACCCGGAGTCCTGAACACCCTGAGGAGAGCGGGAGCAACGCAGCGGGGGGGGGCGTTAAAGAACCCTTAATCTGCGATTCACCCTCCTCGTCACGGGTGCCGGGTATGATGGGGTGGCACGCACCTGGCAGTCGTCGACCGGAGCAGTTCACCGGCAGGTTGTGGAGAGCGTGCGAGCGTGCTCGCTTGTTGGGCAAGGATGTGTCGGGCGCGCCGGACACGGTAGCGCGGCCTCACGCGCCGTTTGGCGTTTCCCATGCTTCCCAGCGAGTGTTTCAGTCGCAAGTGTCGGAGTCAACGCCGTGCGCGCGTTTTACATATTAGCATTGCCCCTCCTCGCTGGCATTCTGCCAGCGGCGACCCGCCCCGCGGTGGCGCAGCAGGACG
>JBDHDY010000751.1:0-2236 GCA_039591275.1 Gemmatimonadota bacterium
CGTGCGGCCGGGACCGCTGACATCACGGTGGAGAGCGACGGCTACTCCGCCAGTGCGACAATCACCGTGGTCCCAGAGATCGCCGCGGTGGCTTCAGTGCGAATCTCTCCAAACTCTCTGTCCCTCGAGGTGGGCCAGGCGCGGGATCTCGTCGCCGAGCCTCGGGACGCTCAAGGAAACCGCCTGGGCGGCAACCGCCGTGTGACGTGGAGGTCGTCGGACCCAGCGGTGGCCTCCGTTGCAGGAGACGGGCGCGTGACGGGCGTAGGACCAGGCAGCGCCAGCGTAACAGGCACTGTCGGCGGCGTCACCGGCAGGGTGTCCGTCACCATCACACTGGAAGCCGTGGCGTCGATCACCGTTGTTCCCTCACAGCTTCCCCTTCAGGCGGGACAGACCGCGGGCCTCGCGGCAACTCTGGTGGGCTCGAGCGGCAGAGCGCTGACCGACAGGCCGCTATCATGGCGCTCCAGTGATCCATCGGTCGCGTCCGTTTCTGTCGGTGGTGTGGTGACGGCCGTGGGGCCTGGGACCGCAGTGATTACAGCAATCAGCGCTTCACAGACCGGGCAAGCCACGGTGACGGTTTCAGCTCCGGTGAGTCAGGACCTCGACGCCCTGAGGAGCGCTTACGGCATTCCGCTACTGCCGACAGACGACGAGTACTGGCAGACGATGCTCGAGACCGATGATTTTCGGGATCACAGGCTCGAGTTGACCAGAACGTTCGAGCCCGAGCAAGTGGGCGATTTGTGGCGGGTAGATTTCGACGTCAAGCTGACGTTCCGCGCTTCACGGGGCAACGAAGAGGTGGACATTTCGTTCCGCGCCGAATTTCGATCCCTTCCCAACGACCTGGAGCTGACCGGGCTGCGCATGCGGACGCAGCGCTAGCGATCCAGGCTATCCCTGAAATGTCACCTGCACGGTCACGGGGGCAGCTCCATCGGCCTCGATGGTTAGCTGTGCGGTCGTTCCTGTCGCGGGCCTATTGGTCGGGTGGACTGACACGCTGAGCGTCGCAGCCGCCGTGCTGGTTGCCGAGTTGGAATCCAGGAAGGCCAGCAACCAAGTCGCCTCCGATGAGACCGTTAGGCCGGTCAACAAACCGTCCCCACCGTTGGTGATCTCGATGAAGGCGGCAGTCGTGGGAGTGACTGTCACATTGTCCGTCGAAAGGACGATGAACGGTTGCACCCGCGGGGGGGGCTCCACGGTGAGAGTAACTCTGATCGTGTCCGGCTGCACGTCGACGAACGATCCTCGTGAGAGAACCTGCGGATGCGTTACTTCGACGCCGGCGTCATAGAGCCCCCGAAGTAAGCCCGTGGGGTCTGCAGCCAAGGTGACCGTGCTGCCGACAACGCTCGCACTCAGCCAATTGACGGGGTTGCCGCTCGGGTCCAACGGCGACCCAACTTGGTAGTTGGTCAACGGAGGGTCATCGAGAACCCCCGTCGCGCTCAGCTCCACATCCTGGCTCGGGGGGCTCTCCCCTCCCTCGTTTGCGACGAAGTTCACACCTTTGGGTGATAAGAAGACCGTGGGCTCGTTGTCAAACGTCAGCAGGACCGTGACGAGCTGTGGGCTGTTTGCAGCAACGGTGGAAAGGACAGTGACTTCCGCCGAGCACAGTCGACCGGCGAGGCGGGCAAGTGGGCCTGAGAAGGCTCGGCATTCCGTTCTGTTGACATACGTAGCCAAGAACTCGAGGATCACGCTATCGGCGTTCTCGATCACGCTTACAGCGAGCCAGTCCTTCAGAGGATCATCGGGATGGTACGTGATGGTTCCGATCTCCAGACCACTCAGCCTCCCACCGCCTTCGTTGGCCACGGCCATGGTCTTCGTGAACTGCTCACCGGAACGCAGCGGCCGGTTGTGGAACTGCACGGTATCGCTCGTAAAGACGAGCACCGGACCGTCACCAACGAAAAAATCCACGGTGAAGGCCCTAGGGCTGTTCGTAGCACTGCTCAAGGTGAGCTCGACCGTCGCTGTGTAGGTTCCCTCCACCAAGGCTGCTGCGCTCGCCTCAAGCGAGATCTTGCCGTCGGCAAAGCCGCCCACCGTCAGCCAACCCGATTCGTTCCCGGATGTTACAGTCGCCTGAATGCCCTGCAGCGATCCGAACTCGCTGTTGTTGAAGACGTCGACGGTCTCACTAATAGCGTCAGGATTCCGTGCAAACGATCTCATGAGCACGTTGCGCGGCGATACGCCGATCGTTGCCATC
>JBDHDY010000752.1:0-2160 GCA_039591275.1 Gemmatimonadota bacterium
CGGGTGGCTCCCCGAGGACGGCAACACCGTGTGGGGTGAGCAACACCTCTACCTGGCACAGCCGTTCTACGGATCGAGCTACATCATCGGCAAAATCGAGCTCGAGCAGCTCATGGCGGAGCGGGCCCGTCAGGTCGGAGACGAATTCACCCTCGAGCAGTTCATGGACGAACTCGTTGCAACCGGGGTGATCCCCGTCTCGCTCGTCCGCTGGGAGCTGACCGGTGAAACCGACCAGATCACTCGACTGGTGGCCGCGCCCTGACACAGCGAGTTCCACATGAGTAGATCTGTCGTATCGCGCGGAGGCCGTCCATAACCGAGGGATGATGCCATGGGGACAGGGGGAAGACAGGCAGTCATTCGGTGGCGTGTGCACCTACGGACGTCACCTACAGAGGTGTACCGGCTGCTAGCTACGCCCGAAGGACGGTCTCGCTTCTGGGCTCAGTCCGCCGACGAGAGTGAGGGCAAGATTCAATTTCAAAGCGCTTCGTGCTGAGTTACTTCGGGGGCAGCCGCGTGACTTTCGAAGTTGCATCGGATGGCCGCGGCGGAACGGATTTGACGTTGACGGAGGAAGATGTCCCGTCAAATGAATACAACGACAACCTGGCCGGTTGGGTCAGCGTGCTCTTGACGCTCAAAGGTGTTGCCGATTTCGGCGTTGATCTGCGGAATCATGATCCCGACCGCACTTGGAAGCAAGGATACATAGACGTGTAGTTGCCGGGCACGCCTGCATCCGGATGACAATGCATCGAGGAGGTTTGATGACTAGTCGAGCACTGCTACGGCATCGACGCCAACCTCATCTCATCGTTGGCTCTATTATCATCACCGCCTGTGCTAGTCCATCTCCTGATGTCGAGACTGTCAAGGCAGAGATTGCTGAAGCACGCAGTGCCTTCTGGGAGGCGCATGAACAGGGGGATGCGGAAGCCCTCGCCTCGGCGGTCACCGAGGATGCCGTTTTGCTCGCCCCCGGTATGGACGATGTACGTGGCCGGGATGCCCTTCGAGAGGCAGCTCGCCAGATGTTCAGTGCGTGGACAATCGAGGACTTCACGATCGTCGAGCAGGAGATGCGCATCCACTTGCCATTCGCCTACGAGTTGGCGACCTATACGGAGACCATTCGGATTGCCGACAGCTCGCCAAGGCTGGTTCGCGGTCGCTACTTACTCATATGGCACAAGGACGACGATGGTGTGTGGCGGGTAGATCGAAACATGTTCCATTTCATCACACCCGCCCCCTTTTAAGCCCGACGGCTTGTGCTTTGATCAGAGGGCCGTGAAAATGACTTCCGTACGCAAGGCCGTGCTCTTTGGATTCCTCATCTGGCTGATTCCGTTTGTCGTGGCTTTCATCATCTTCCCGCTACGCGAATCCTCTCGGCCCTTGTTCGAGTCAATCATGCCCGTGACCGTGGCCGTCGCCACGATGAGCTTTGGCGTCAGTTACTTTCGCCGCGTGTCCGACCGCCACGTACGGGAGGGCATCTCCGTGGGCCTGCTGTGGTTTGCGATCTGCGTCCTCATAGACTCGCCCCTAATGCTGCTCGGCGGGCCAATGCAGATGACGCTGGGCCAATACATGGCTGATATCGGGCTCACCTACCTCATCATTCCAACGATTACGGTAGGAATCGGTATGGTGCTCGCACGCGGACACAGAACGAGCCAGTAGGTTCGACTATGCACGAACGGCCAGTACACGGAGCGGACCGAGAGCGTTGGTTGCGCAGACGCTGTGCTCTTTGCCTCCGGAAGTCACCATGAAGCCGCCTGCTGACGACGTCGCGCAGCCATCGACCGCCGAATCCGGCACGGACGCATTCGTGACGCCCGAGCCACGTGTGAAGCTCGAGGCCGGAGCGCGGATTCTCGCTCAGTCTCTGGAACCCCACGGCTTCACCTTCGCACTGGTTGCGACAGGCAAAGGATCCGGCGGTCACTTCGCTGAGGGTGAGTTCCGACGGGATGACCGGCGGTTGGAGTTTCATTTCCGCCAGTCTCTGGGGCTCGTGCGTTACCACGTGGGAGCACACAGTGCATCGCACGCTAGCTACATGGAAGCACTGGGAGTAGCAGGCCAGACCAGATACCCAAGTGCTTCGGACGACCCGCTAGAAGGGTTCCGCCACCTCGCAAGCGA
>JBDHDY010000753.1:0-2084 GCA_039591275.1 Gemmatimonadota bacterium
GAGTATGCCGTGCTCGTGTACCTGGCGCGCAACGCCGGGCGCGTGATGTCCCGCACTCTCATCACCGAGTATGCTTGGGGATACGACTTCGACCCAGGCACGAACGTAGTCGACGTGGTGATCAACCGACTCCGAAAGAAGCTGGAGCGGGGTGAGCAAACCCGCATGATTCACACGGTCCGGGGCGTCGGATACGTGCTGCGGGAAGGCGAGGCATTGAATGAGCGCGAGCCGACGGCGAACGCTCGGGAGCGCGCACAACAGCGGACCTCAGGCGAATAATGCGTACGATCCGCGGACGCCTGGCGGTCAGCTACGGCATCGCCCTAGCAGTAACACTCTTCGTGTTCGCGGCCACGATCTACCTGATCCAAAGTGCCGAGAACTTCGGACAGCTCGACGCCCGGGCGCAGCTCGAATCGGATCTGATTGCCGAAATCATAGGTGAGGCCTGGGAAACTCGGGCCGCGCCGGTGGTCGTGGAGGATCCGGTCACAGGTACAGCGGAGCTCAACCAGAGCATCGCCTCCCTCCTGCAATCCGTCCAGGACTACGTGCTAGTGCTGGATACCGCTGGTACGATCCTCTATTCGTCGGAGAAAGCGCGGGAGCTGCCGTCCGCCGCCCATTTCGAGCGGCTCGCCGACCTGGCCAAGGGACCGAACCTCGAGGAGGGGTTCGGCGTCATCGATCTGGGGTCCCCGATCGGGAGACTCCGCTATCACGTTCGCCCGATCACCAACGCTGGGCCGCGGGTGGCTAGCATCGTGTCCGCCGCGTTGCCGGCTACCGGCGTGCTCGGCGCGCAGCGGCTCCTTTTCGGTATGCTTGTCAGCGGCGTGCTCATTCTGATTGCGTCGACTATGGTGGGCTATTTCCTCGCAGGCAAGAACCTACAACCGATGGACACCATCATCGATGAGATCGAAGCCATCACCGACGGCCGGAGCCTCCATAAGAGGGTGATAGAGGTCAAAAGCACCGAGGAGCTGGCACGCCTCACCACCACGCTGAACGGCATGCTGGTGCGCTTAGAACGCAGCTTCATCAGCCTCCGAAGGTTCACTGCCGACGCCAGTCACGAGCTCAAGACGCCGCTCACCGTCCTTCGCTCGGGGACGGAGCAAGTCATCACCCACCCGAAAGCGCCGCCCGAGGTGCTCGAGGTGCTGGAAGAGACGCTCATTGAAATCAATCGGATGACGGAGCTCGTTGACTCACTCCTGATTCTGGCTCGCTCGGATGAAGGCAGAGCGCCACTGCATCTGGAGAAGGTCGATCTCAAGGAGCTCATGGGAGAGATTGCGGAGACGGCGAGCATGCTCGGTGAGCAGTCGATCCTCAATGTGACGGTTTCGGGCCCGCAGCGTACGGCCTACGTGGCGATGGACCGGCACCGCGTCCGTCAGCTCCTCATGAACCTGTTGACCAATGCTATCAAATACACTCCGCGCGGTGGACGCGTGGCGGTCGAGTGCCGCCTCACCAACGGGCGGGTGCTGTTTCGGGTCGCCGATAGCGGCGTCGGGATTGCGGCCGGCGATCTGCCCCACATCTTCGATCGGTTTTGGCGGGCGGATGCGGCTCGAAGTCGTACAGGGGAGCGACCTGGGGCGGGCCTCGGCCTGGCTATCTGCAAGTGGATCGCCGAAGCCCACGGTGGCTCCATCGACGCCCAGAGCCGCGCAGGCCGGGGTACGACCATCACCGTTAACATCCCTAAAACTGATTGACCATCTGCTACATTGAGTTGCCGCCGGCCGCCGGCTGACAACTACCCCCGCCTCGACACCACCCAACACCCTACACCGTTGTCACATCTCTGCCTGCCTGCTACTCACACCTCTGTCCCTCCTGCCCCTCCTGCCTCTTCTGCTTTTCTGCCCCTTCTGCCCCTTCTGCCCCTCCTGCCTTTGCCTTCCCCATTTGAGGTATTGCCGATCGCTTTTGTAGGAAACTTCCACTGTGCAAGCCGCGGCCTAGATGACGTCGCAGATGTCATCGTGGCGACAACGTGTAACGAGACTGTCATCGACTTGTAATGTTTGACCCACCGTTTTGTCAGACAGGTGATCCAGATCACA
>JBDHDY010000754.1:0-2311 GCA_039591275.1 Gemmatimonadota bacterium
CATACCGGTGCTGCTGGGCCAGCTCAGCGGTTTCCAGCGCCCCAGAGAGCGTGCCATTCTGGTTGACCTTGAAGAGCAGCGAGTTGGCGGCACCCCTCTCGATTCCCTCCTTTAGGCGTGCGATGTTGGTGACGAAGAGGTCGTCGCCGACGATCTGCATTTCGAGCTCCCGTGTGATCCGGGCGTAGCCTTCGAAGTCATCCTCATGGAGCGGGTCTTCCAGCGACTCGATGGGAAAATCTCTCTTCAAGCTCTTGTAAAGAGCGATCAGCTCATCCCTATCGTAGGCTTTCCCATCCAGCTCGTAGACCCCCTTGTTGCAGTTGTACCAGTGGGTGCTGGCGCAGTCCGTCTCCAGTGTTGACCGCCAGGATGCCGTATTTCTCGATCACGAGATCCCGAAGGGCCAGGTTGATCTCCGTGGTCATGCGCAGGGCTTCCCGATACGAATCGGCACCCACCGGGATGATGATGAACTCCTGGATCTCGAGGTAATTGGAGGTCAGCTTCCCACCGTTCAGTAGGTTCATGAAAGGAACCGGAATCACGTGGCCCTGGGGATTCAGATGGCGGTGGAGTGGGACCCCGCGCACGTTGGCCGCGGCGCGGGCCGCGGCGAGAGAGACGCCGATGATGGCGTTAGCACCGAGGTGGCTCTTGTTCGGTGTTCCGTCCAGCTCCAGCATGGCCGCGTCGACACGTTTCTGGTCCATGACGTCCAGGCCGCGTAGGGCGGGTGCGATGACGTCGTTGACGTTGGCCACGGCCTTGAGAACGCCGAGCCCCGCATACCGGGTCCCATCCCCATCCCGCAGCTCGTGGGCCTCATGGCTCCCCGTGGAGCGCCCCGCAGGCACGTCGGCTCGCCCCATGAGTCGGTCGTCCACCCAGACCTCGGCCTGGATCGTCGGAAAGCCCCTGCAGTCGATGATCTCCCTGGCGCTGATGCGCGTAATCCTGGACCTGCTCATTCGACCTCCCTGTTCACGCGAGACTCCTCGCTTGTTGTCAGCCCGGCCGGAGCCTCAAAAAGTGCCAGGTTGTCCATGGCGTCGAAGAGCATCGGCCTCGCCTCGGCGAGGATTTCCAAGTCCTCTCGACCCGACATCTCGTCTCTGTAGGCCACAGACACGTCAACTTCTCCCAGGTGCAACGTGTTCCTGATGCGTAGGATCGCCAATCCCTGCGCAGGCGCGAGCCCGACGCTTCTCATGGCTACTTCAATCGCCTCCCGGTCATTGTCCAGCGTCACGGGGATCTTCGCCCGCTCCGGCTCGAGCCCGGCGATGGCGTTCGCGTACAGCGCCTGTCTGTCGATCTTGTCCGCCAGGCGCCGGCTTATGAAGTCGGCCATGCCCACCCCATCCGCGTTCCCATCGCTGTTGTCGGTGAGATCGCGGACCACGATCCGCTTGATTCTGGGACTCCGCGGTTCGTCCGCCAGGAGGGGCTGATGAATTCTGCCCACCACCTTGGTGTCGAATCCCGTCCCGCTGATGTCCTTTCCCATTTCATCGATGATCAGAACGTCGGCATGGTCGAAAGGCAGCCGTGGGGCGAGCTTCTTCGCCTCCTTCAACAGGGTCTTCTCCTTGTCTTCGATCTCACCGGGAGGCAGAACGGCGACCCGCGCGGTTTCGGCGTAGGCGTTTTCGACGACGGCCACACCGCACAGAACCTTTCCGGTGCGCAGGAGGGTCCTGGCGACCGTTTGGATCACCCGGGGGTAGCCGTAAGACAATATAGCCTGATGGCAGTTAGCGGCTCCCCGCTGCTTGCCCAGGCCGATCGTCATCATCTTCATCAGACCGCTTTCGATATCCGACTCGTAGTCCGTGTGCGGTTTGACGCGATTGACGAGAACCAGGTGATCGGCTTGGGCGCCGAGCCTGTCCACGAAGACCGGAATACGATCCTCCGTCTCACCCACCTGAACGACGTCGAACGACGAGCGGACGGGATGGTGTCGTCTGAGATGCCACTGTGTGCGAGAACCTTCTTCTGGCCTTCCGCGCTGGACGCTCCGTGACTCCCCATGGCGGGGATGATGAAGGGCTTGAGGCCCGCTTTCTGGAGCGAGCGGACCGTGGCACGAACGATGGTGCTGTAATTGGCAATACCGCGGCTGCTGCATGCCACAGCGACCGATTCTCCCGGAGCAATCTTTCGATCCAGCCGCAGCTCTGCGAACTGGGACTTGACCGCCTCTGCGGGATCCCGGAGAACGGGTGCGGTGCGTTTCTGTCTGATGCGGATCATCCCAGGATAGGCCATGTCGGAAGAGCCCCTCCCACCTGACCGAGTATAATCC
>JBDHDY010000755.1:0-2692 GCA_039591275.1 Gemmatimonadota bacterium
ACACTCCGACCCCATTCTCGCCTTGGGCAGGACTCCTTCAATGGGCCAGCTTCTGGGACCCAACCCGATGTCAGAGGATCAACATCCTCCGACAAACGGCACAGCGCAGCACGCACACAATTTTGGGAAACGCCCCCCCCGCCCCCCTGACGGGGAACGAACCGTTCACTGTCAGTGGAGACACGCAGCGCGGGCATTCCCCCGGGGATCCTGTAAGCTCGACCCCGCTTCGGATCGCTTCGGCCTCCGCTTGGGAGAAGGGCGCATCGGTAACGCGAGTTGGTGCAGTCATGCCAATCCCGTCTGTCAAAAACCCGGCTTTGGATCGTACCTCAAGCTACGGCAGGTGAGTCAAGTACCGATCAAGTGGGGTGGGCCCTGAATCAACAGAATTCTGGTCGGGAATTCGTTGACACTGGGATCGGGATGTCGGGCACCGCAGGCTAGGCGGCTCAACCGCGGCACTGTCGGGCGCGAGGAAGGTCAGCGGAGCGTGCTCACTCCGCCGTCCACAGTCGTGTTTCCGGATGAAACGCAGTCCACGCAAACCAGAAGACGACAAATGATTCTGGAATCGGCACGAGGCGACTTCCTACCAAGGGGCCTGCCAGCGCCACGCCCTCGACGTTCCATACGCTGCCAGTCTCTCGGTCCACGAAGGCATCACCGTCTGCGAGCAGCTTAGCGGGCACTCCATCAATGGTCTCCGGGTAGAAGGCGGCCGCGGCTTGTGCATCGGAGTCCCACAGCACGAGCGCCTCGCGACCACCCACCGTCGACCTGACCACCACGTTTACACCAGCTTCATCCAAATCGGCGAAAGGAAACGCAACTCCTCCCAGGCCGTTGGGAATTCCCAGGACGCGCGCCTTCGCGGGGCGCCGTTCATCGACAGCCGGCCCTGGAAAGAGCAGAAAATCGTTGTCGAGCTTTTCGTAACTCTGGTAGGGGAACCGAGTGTACTCTCGCTGGAAGCCGGTATCATCACTTACAACAAGCGTGTTGGGATGGCGCTGCTTCCAACTCTCCCAGCGCATTTCGATGAGCGGAACGGTGGTCAGCTCGGCTCCCTTGCGAGGTCCGTAACCCGCTCCCATACAGAGTTGCGGCCACAGGCTCTGAGTCTCCTCATCGAACATGATGAGGTTGTTCTGAAAGATGAGTCCCGAGACGCCGAACCGGTTCGTCTGCGCCTCGGTCGCGTCGAAGGCAAGGGCGCTCCCGGTGAGCGGGCAATAGCTGATCGTGATCCGCCTGTCGCCCAAGTCGGCATTCACGATCTCGTGCCACCAGAGAATGTTGTGCGGGATGGCAATGGGGGTGCCGTCAACTATCAGTCCCACCACGCGCGGCTCCGGAATGTCCGGGTCGTCTACGGCTACGCTCGCGTACTCGTCGACGTACCGCGCATCGGGATGGTCCAGGCGGATCATCGTTGGATTGACGAGCGCCGGAATTCCATCCCGGCCCGGGCCACCGGCGAATACGTTGTCCTCGTTGAGCTGACACAGAATGCTGAAGCTAGGCTCCGAGCTGGAGGATGGGGGTGTTTCGGAGCCGCCACCGGTCTCTGTAGTTGAGTCGCTGCTACAGGATGCCAGCAGCAGAAACGCTGATCCAAAGGCGGTAAGGCCGGACGCTCTGCGAGTGGTGGGGAACAATGCCTGCATGCAATCGCCTGATTTCGAGGTAAGCCGTTCTCGTAGTTAGTGAGAAGAACAATCGCCGGCTACCTGAGGTTCCATCGCAAAGACTGCATGGTGGTGAAGGAAAGTGTGCTGTCCATCTTCACCTGTCCTTCACTCGCCGCACGAAGCGAAGGCCTGACCGATTGCGCAGATCTCCCCAACTTCTTCACGAGCGGCGTTTGGGAGTATCCTGCCATTCCTCTTCGACCTCGCAGACGTTGTACTGGGCACGGTGTCGGGTTTCGGGCTTAGAGGTTAGGGTTGAGGGGGTTGGGATAGGTTAGCAGGCATAGTCCGGTTTGGGGAGACGTCACGGGGAAACAACAACGAGCTTCGGAGATTCCACAGTGAACAAACTCACCGTTGGCATCTTCATCTTTGACAATGTCGAAGTATTGGACTTCGCCGGCCCTTTCGAGGTGTTCTCGCGCACCCGCCTCGAAGCGGGTATCGAGTCCAGACGCTCGGATGAAAGCGCGCCGTTTAACGTGTTCACTGTGGCCAAAATCGACGGACCAATTACGGCTACCGGCCACCTCAGGGTTCTTCCCGACTTCATTATTGCCAACGCACCGTCGATTGACCTGCTGGTGGTACCGGGTGGATTCGGAACGCGCCCCCTTCTCCAGGATGAGGAGGTGCTTGACTGGATCCGGCACGTCGCAGCGTCGGCCAACAAGGTCACCTCGGTGTGCACCGGCTCCCTTCTTCTTGCCGCGTGCGGTCTCCTCGAGAAACGACACGCGACTACGCACTGGGGCGCGCTGGATCTCTTGGAGTCGTACAACGGCGTTCAAGTCGACCGCGATCGGCGAGTCGTGGATGATGGCATCATCACCTCGGCAGGAGTGGCATCGGGGATCGACATGGCACTCTATGTGGTTGAGGTTCTTTTTGGATCCGAAGTGGCGGACGAGACGGCACAGTATATGGAGTATGAAAGGAGGAAGTAGGTGAGGGACGAATGCAGATTGCAGATTGTGGATTGTAGATTGTAGATGGCC
>JBDHDY010000756.1:0-2261 GCA_039591275.1 Gemmatimonadota bacterium
ATCTCAAACAATACTTCGCGTGGATATTCATACTCGACTCCTGTATCCGTCATCGCCACGACGAAGGCCTCGAGATTCGGGTCATCCTTCGAGACGGCCCGACGAAGACTATTGGTGAAGGTCGCGATACCACACATCCTCGGAGGATGATTACCAATGAATGCAATACGTGGAAACTTTGTCATCGAGATTTGTGTACTCCCTCGTAGATCGTCGAAATTTGCCTATTCGCACGAAAATTCTCTGAAGCCGACGAGTAAACAGCATTTGCAACAGGCCAGATGACCTAGTCATGCAAGTCAATTTCCAAACCATCATGTATCATTGGCGGCGCTTCGGTCGCCGCACATTGATCTGCGTCAGGTGGCGCGCATTCCTGGACTGTAGTCTCCAACAGGCTAGATTGACCGCAGGCCTCGGCGGCCTTCAGACGCCCCTAGCGCACCCCGTTGCGGTAGCCGCAGTCAGGGGCGTCATAGGTCGCTAAAATCGACTGCGACTAGAATCCGACGAGAGACGGTCCTAGATAAAATCACGAAGACCGTGACGCGCGTGTTCACCGCCGAGTATCTCTTTTGAAATGGGGTGCTTCGCCGGCAGATGCAAGTCTCCACGGCGATTTAGTAAGTTCCGGATCGTGCCAGCGCGGGCATACGCCGTGAGGAACGTCGAGCCGGCACCACAGCTCGAAAGCCGCCGCCGGATTACAGAGGGGACAGGTCTTGCGAGAAAGGCTTCAAGCCTACTGACCTGCCTTGAGCCGCGACAGTAGCTCTGGAATAGAGACACTGGCAACGCTACACCTTTGATCGGCAATGGCGTACGGAATGATCAGTTCGTCCTCGTGAATCATGCTTCCGCAGGAGTAAACGACGTTGGGTACATAGCCATCCCGCTCATGCTCATCGGGTGTCAGTATCGGCTCCTGAAGCCGGCCGATAATCTTCGACGGATCGTCAATATCCAATAACACTGTCCAGATGCTGTATTGCCGCATCGGTCCCACAGCGTGATACAATGCAATCCACCCCTCCGGTGTCTCCACCGGTGAGCCACAGTTACCGATTTGAACAAACTCCAGGGGATGGGCGGGCTCCTGTATGAGGTTTGTTTCATTCCAATAATGGATGTTGTCCGAGAACATGATGTAATTATTCACCCCGTCCTGGCGTGACAACATTGCGAATCGGCCGTTGATCTTCCTGGGAAACAACGCCATACCCTTGTTCTGTACCGCCTTGCCGTTGAGTGTATGTATCTTGAATGTCACGAAGTCTGTGGTTTCGAGAAGCTGTGGAAGTATCACGAACCCGTTGTAGGCAGTATAAGTTGCATAGTACTTGACCGAGCCGTCATCATTAACGAAACGCACAAAGCGCGCGTCCTCGACGCCTCTACTTTCGTTTTCCGTAACCGGGAATATCACCCTCTCCGAGATCTGATGGTCGGGGCGAAAGATGACCTCGTAGTTGGACCGCGCCAGCCATAATGCCGCGTCAATTGCATCCCGTTTGCCTTTTGCTCGAAACTTGGTCGATTGGAGATGCTCGATCTGGGCTTGAAGCTCACCGAAGGTGAATTCTTCTCCTAGACCCTCCAAGAGCCAATCCAGGACGTGGGTTCGTGTGCCGGTGTCTTCGAGCTTTTGCTGAAAATGAAGGCGGTTATAGACGGGGTCGGTGTGGATTTCAGGCGTTTCCACGTAGTGGCTGACGGGATCGAAATATAAGTCATGGTTCTCGTCAATAATTCCGCTCCGGAACTCAATGGAAGATATATGGCCCTCACCGGTCGCTCTAAAGCTCATGACAGGGTTAAAGAGAGCGGCTGACTCGACTGAATACTCACAGGTGAAGTACGCGCCGAGCAGAAGTTGTCGTTCCGGTGATAAAGAGCGGCTCTTTGGTGAATGCACGGCAACGTGTTCAAAGTTTCTCTCCAGAGCCTCCCTGAAGTATCGATGACGCTCCGAGAAGTTCCGGAAAACGGTTTCCAACAAGTCCTGTGCTTCGTCGTCGCTTAGCTTTGTGACTCGCTCGACCAAGCGTTCGAGTCGCGGCCCATCGCCCGGAAAATATAGCCGGGTAATAACGCGAGAGTTTTCGGCGCTCAATTTAGCTCGCCGCCGTCTCATAAATTCCCTGTGACGCCCTACCACTCTAGTCACGACATTCATGACACCATCATCGCTTATACCCATTTAGACGATCTGACTGACAATGATCTGCGGCCATTGACCCGCGCTAGCAGCCGATAATACT
>JBDHDY010000757.1:0-2532 GCA_039591275.1 Gemmatimonadota bacterium
GGGAAATCGCGCTCAGCGAGCGTCGTTTCGATGATGCGGTCACGGATTTTAAGGTAGTCAATGAGCTGTCAGGAGACTGCGCAACGTGTGGTCTGGCCAGACTTGCGTACGCATGGCTGATGAGCGGCGAGCCCGATTCGGCCCTGTCAGTGTACGAGCGCATCGTCTCCACGCCCACGCGCAACCTCGACGACGACGATGTCCGGTGGTTGCCGGATACTTACAAACGACTCGGCGAACTCTACGTAGCACGTAACGACACCACAAACGCAATCAAATACTACAACGAGTTCGTGGAACTTTGGAAGGACGCGGATCCGGAACTGCAACCGGTGGTCGAGGATGTGAGGGGGCGAATTGCGAGATTGGTGGGAGAAAAGTGAGAAGGGAGAAGTGAGCGGTGAGAGGGCACGGAAACTAATGATTGGCGATTGTAGAATGCAGATTGCAGATTGCAGATTTCGATGCACGGCCATCGCCAAATCGCAAATCGCAAATCGCCGATCTCAAATCTCAAATCATGGCTGATCTAGACCGCCTCACCACCGCCCTCTCCGACCGCTACAAGATCGAGCGCGAACTCGGTGCCGGGGGCATGGCCACCGTCTATCTGGCTCACGATCTCAAGCACGACCGCAAGGTGGCCGTCAAGGTGCTGCGGCCCGAACTCGCCGCGGTGCTTGGAGCGGATCGCTTCCTCAACGAGATTCGGGTCACCGCCAACCTGCATCACCCCAACATCGCTCTACGATTCCGGTGAGGCGGACGGGGATCTGTATTACGTAATGCCGTTCGTCGAGGGCTCTCCGTCGATGAAGCGGTCTCGATTACGCGCGCGGTGGCGGAAGCACTGGACTATGCACACCGCCACGACGTCATCCACCGGGACATCAAGCCTGGCAACATCATGCTGCACGAGGGCACGCCCCTGGTGGCAGACTTCGGTATCGCGCTCGCCGTCGACCGCGTGGCTGGCGACCGCATCACCACGACCGGGCTGTCGCTCGGTACGCCCTCTTACATGAGCCCCGAGCAGGCAGCCGGTGACCGCGAGGCCAAACCCACAACTGACATCTACGCTCTGGGAGGCGTCCTCTACGAGATGTTGGCCGGCGACCCACCGTTCACCGGGTCCAACCTGCAGGCCGTCATCGCCAAGGTCGTCAGCGAGAAGCCGGTGAAGCTCCGTACGATCCGTGACACCGTGCCCGCACACATCGATGCCGCAGTGGAGAAGGCCCTGGCCAAAGTGCCGGCCGATCGTTTCGAGAACACCAAGGCGTTTGCGGATGCCCTCGTCGCCAAGGCTCCGGGCGCTTCTGTGGCTGAGGCGACGACACCTTCTCAATGGTCACGCGCCGCTCGAATGGCCGTTCCCGTAGCAGCGGTGGCCGTACTCGCATGGGCTCTTTTTGGACGGGGCGGCGGTCAAACCCCGGCGGGGGAATCTGCGGGGGCGACCGTCACGCGATCAGACCTGACCTATCTGGATCTGGCCGAGGATCCCCGCCCTGCCATCGCCGTGCTGCCATTTGTCGACATGAGCCCGGAACGCGACCAGGAGTACTTCAGTGATGGCATCTCACTGGAGATCCTCACCGTGCTGTCCAAGATCCGTGACCTCCGAGTCGCGTCCCGGTCGTCCGCATTCATCTATAAGGGCCGGGGCTTGGACATGCGGCAGGTCGGCGAGGAGCTGGGTGTCCCGTATCTGCTCGGCGGAAGTGTCCGGAAGGACGGGGATCAGGTACGCATCAGTGCCGAGCTCGTGAGCGCCTCGAACGGCTTCCGCCTGTGGGCGCAGACGTACGAACGCCGGCTCGAGAACATCTTCACCATCCAGACGGAAATCGCTGAAGCAATCACCGCGGCACTCCGCGTTCCCCTCGGCTTGAGCCAGCAGGCACTCGTCACCCCCACGCTCGACATGGAGGCATACGACCTGTACTTGAGCGGACGGGCGGCGATGCGTCGGCGGGGCCCCGGGGTCGGAGAAGCGGTGCGCCTCTTCGAGGCCGCCGTCGCCCGGGATTCCACGTGGGCGCCGGCGTGGGCGGGGCTTGCCGAGGCCAGCGCCATCCATCCCCTGTACACGGGGCTGGGGGGCGAGTCCATGGACTCCACGGTGTGGACCCGTAACTTCGCCGCGGCGGAGGGAGCGGCCCGCCGCGCGCTCGAGCTGGACCCGCGGAATGCCTCGGCCCGGGTGGCTCTCGGTGGCGTCCACCGCGACCGGTGGGAATGGGATGACGGCGAACGGGAGCTCCTCCAGGCGCTGGAGCTCGATCCGGACAACGAGGAGGCGCACACCCAATATGCAGAGCTGCTCTGGGGTATGGGGCGCCTGGACGAGTCGCTGCGAGAAACCCGCCGGGCGCTCGCCCTCGACCGGGCGCCCGTCCGTCTGGATATCCACGGTTTCGTGTTGTACATGAACAACCGCGCTGAAGAGGCGGAAGCTTTCTTGGAGGAGGGGCTCGCGATAGACACGGCCGGAGACGTGCACTTCCTCCGGACTGTCCTGGGCCGCCT
>JBDHDY010000758.1:0-3505 GCA_039591275.1 Gemmatimonadota bacterium
CCCAGCGCGCGCTGTCGCTCGGCGATCTCGATGCACTTATGCGTCTTAATGTGAGGTCGCAGGGCGACACCCAACTCCCGTGCTCGATCCGCCATACGGCTGAGGTTCGACTCTAGCCGGTCGATGTCCAGAATCAAGGCCGGTGTTGGAATCTCATCAAGATGCATCTTCACTCTCTATGCTGAGATGATTTGTCAGGGTGTGACGTGGCGTGTTCAACAGCTCTGAACAGCGGCCTGTCGATTTGGTAAGCCACAGATATCCGCAGATGGACACAGATTTTTGTAAGGGGTCACGATTATTGACCATCTGTGTTCATCTGCGTAGATCTGTGGCTTCTTCCTGCTCACCGCTCCCCGCTCCCCGCTCCCCGCTCCCTGCTCCCCGCTCCTTACCTAACCAAATGCAACTCCGTTTGCCGCCGCAACGCCCACCGCACCTTACCGTCGGGTGTGACCTCAGCGTCTTCTTCTTGCATCATGCGAACGGGTTGCCCGTCCCACTCCGGAACGGGCGTCGTCACCTGCAACTCCACCGAGAACCACATATTCGGTAGTACAGGGACGTCCCCCCGACCGGGCACGCCGTCTTGACGATCCCACAGTCCAATCAACGGGCCGACGATCCCACAGTCCAATCAACGGGCCGGCGGCGTGCCCGTGATCGCCGGTAGGGTGACTGTACATGGTCCCGTTCAGACCTTCCGCGTGCATTTTGGCGAGGATCGCTGCCAGGACCTCGTTGCCGGTCAAGCCTGGTTTGGTTTCCTCGAAGAAGATGTCCTGAAGGCGATTGCTGTTTGCCAGAGCCCGCTCGAGACCTTCGGGAGCCGCGGTTTCGCCCTCCCGGAGGACGTACGCCATATGCTGAGTGTCAGTGTTGATGCCCATCACGGTGATACCGAAGTCGCAGTGGAGCACATCTCCTCGCTCAATGACTGGTGCCACCGAGTCCTGCATGGACACTCCGCGACGCTGAACGTCAACTGATGTATGGAACCACGTATCAAGGCCCATATCGTTCAAACGCTGGCGCATCCACCAAGCCACGTCATCGGTGGTGGTGATCCCTGGCTTGATCACGAGGTTGGAGAAGCCAGCCGAGATGATCTCGTGCACCAGTACCTGGACGCGCCGGTGTACCGGGGTCATGCTGGGCACGCGTAGGGCCAGGTAGTCAATCGCCAAGCGCGGGACCCGCACCACGCGGCGCGAGAGGTCAGGGCCCAGAGCTTGTTCCATCTGCTCCCACTCACCTGCAGAGAGACCGTCGGAGAAGTTGTGGTCCGGGTCGATGTTGACCGCTATCCGTCTGGGGTTGCGCTCACGTACCACACGCGCAAAGAGATCCCACTGAGCTCTTCCCCAGAGTTCCCGCGGGCGTTCTCCCATGGGGCCCATTTCGGTTTCCTGAATCGTTTCGTAGAGCCCGCCCTGAGAAGTCCCCCCGAGAGCAAGCCTATCGACGCCGACTTCCGGGCCGCGATCGTGAAAGATGTAGATCGTGCGGCGGCGCGCAGCCATCGTGGTCGGCGATACCAACGCACGGAATACCGGATCTTCGTTGTACTCGCGCATGGCAACAACCCACATGTCGACCCCGTGCTCTCGCATGACATGGGGCAGATTCACCTCGAGCCGCTCCTCGAGCCAGGCTTGCTGGACGGCGGCCTGCTGGCGGAGTGTGCCTAACGGGCGCTCCGGGCTGTAATGCTGTGCTGCGACAACGGTGGGAATCGCCAACACCAGCAGGGTCATCAGGGGGGACATCACGCGTATCATCTCAACAACCTCCATAGTGTCTGGTCGCAAAAGAGCATCTCACGTTGCCTGTCGTCAGCCAGTCGGCAAAATCCAGCGATCAGTGCCCTTACCGTAGAACAAAACTCTTTCGCCCTTGAATCTCCTCGCGTCCGGCCCGGTCTTCAGCAATAGAGTGGGTCTTCCACAGGTCCCTGATCTCTGAATAGAGTTCCGGGGATATGTCCCGGCGAATGAGCTCCAGGGCGGCGGCAGAATCGAAACTCGAGCAGTGCCTCCTCACGGGGACTGGGGAAAGGGCGAGAGACGGCTGACGCTTCAAGATAGCCCGCGGGGAAGAGTGTGGCACGTCGCGTAAGAACGACTTCTTCGGGTTGCGGTGGTGCCGACCCCGCAGGCCAATCCGTTAGATTGGCGTTCAGATCGGATGGCGACCTGTTAATGATAATTGACAACACCAACCCTCTCGAACTGTCGGCTGGCGACATGCGCTCTATGGTGGATGGGGCCATGTCCCGCATCGTCGAGCACATCGAATCGCTGCCCGACCAACCGCGCTGGCGCGGTCGTTGGTGGAGCCCCTGCCCGAAGCCGGCACGCCCTACGCCGAGCTCCTCGACGTCCTGTTCGAGCAAGTGATTCCGTGCTCGTTCAACACGGCTGGGCCGGGGTATATGGCGTACATCCCGGGTGGAGGTCTCTTCCATTCGGCAGTCGCGGACCTCATTGCCGACTCCGTAAATCGATACGTCGGGGTGTGGCTCGCAGCGCCGGGGCTCGTGCAGCTGGAAGCCAATGTGGTCCGGTGGTTCTGCGACATTCTCGGATTTCCCAAAAGGGCGGGCGGCGTTCTCACCACCGGTGGCTCGCTTGCCAATCTCACGGCAATCGTCACGGCACGCAGGGAGCGACTTCCCGAACAGTTCTTCGCGGGAACGGTTTACACCTCAGACCAAACGCACCACTCCGTGCAGAAGGCCGCAGTGCTCGCCGGATTCCCGCCAGCCAACGTGCGGGAGATCCCCTCAGACGAACGCTTCTGCGTACGGGTCGACGAGCTCGCCAGGCAGATCAAGGAAGACCGAGAGGCGGGATTCACTCCGTTCTTCATCGTAGGAAACGGGGGCACCACAAACACGGGGGCGGTGGACGATCTAGAGGCGGTCGCCGACATCGCGGAACGCGAGAAGATATGGCTGCACATCGATGCGGCCTATGGTGGGTTCTTCATGCTCACCGAGCGCGGCCGGGATGTGATGCTCGGGATCCATCGAGCTGATTCAGTTACCCTCGATCCCCACAAGGGACTGTTCCTACCGTACGGCAACGGTTCGTTGCTCGTGCGCGATGCCCAGGCGCTGAGAAGAGCGCACGCCACCTTCGCCGACTACATGCCCGCCATGCAGGAGGAGCACGACCTGGTCGACTTCTGCCAGCTGTCCCCCGAACTGTCCCGTGACTTCCGAGGGCTTCGGGTCTGGCTTCCCATCAAGATGCACGGGATAGAGCCATTCCGGCGTAGCCTGGACGAGAAGCTGGATCTCACCGAATGGGCGACCGAGGAGTTGGGGAAAACTCCCGAGATCGAAGTGCTGACAAAGCCTCAACTCTCGCTGGTCGCCTTTCGCCTAAGCCCTGCGGGGCTCGGCCCTGAGGAGCTCAACAGCCTCAACCGAGACTTCCTCGACCGGGTCAACGGGCGGAAGCGAGTGTGGCTCACCGGGACTACTGTGGGGGGCCGGTTC
>JBDHDY010000759.1:0-2093 GCA_039591275.1 Gemmatimonadota bacterium
GGATGCGGTGATCACGGCGCCCCTCAACAAGGAGGCGATGCACCTTGCCGGCTACCCATTTGCCGGTCATACCGAAATCTTTGCTGGACGGACGGAAACTCGGAATTATGCCCTAATGTTGGTCGCGGGGAAATTTCGCGTTCTTCATGTCTCTACCCATGTTTCGCTCCGCGACGCGTGTGAGCGGGTCAAGAAAGAGCGCGTGCTTCAAGTCATCCGCCTGGCACATGGAGTGGGAGGCGTGTGGCATCTTGAGAAGCCGCGGATCGCTGTGGCCGGCCTCAATCCCCATGCCGGGGAGCAGGGGCTCTTTGGCCGGGAAGAGCGGGAAGAGATCGATCCGGCGGTGGCGGTGGCCCGGGCCGAGGGGATCGATGCTATAGGCCCCATTCCTCCCGATACCCTCTTTTACCGGGCGTCCCGAGGCGAATTCGATTTCGTCGTCGCCATGTATCACGATCAGGGACATATCCCGGTCAAACTCTCGAGTTTCGATCGAGGAGTCAATGTCACCGTGCCTCGAGGCACTCCGGTTAGCGATCCGGATGGCCAGACACCGAAAGGCAGCCGTCACAAAACCGGTTCGCGGTTCATAGTTCACGGTTCACGGTTGGGGCAAGTGGCTGGTGGCTGGTGATTAGTGAATGATCGTTGGTGGTTCGTGGCAAGTTCTGTGAACTGTCAACCATAAACAGTGAACTGTTCGGCGGTCATCGGTCGTCGGTCATCGGTGGTTAGTCCCACCTAAGGGAGGCGTGGTGAGCCTACGACATCGAGTGGCTGTCTATGTCGCCACGGTGATCCTATTGTGGTCGGGATCGGGGCAGCCTGCCTCGTTCACGATCCGAAAGGTGGTAGCCGCAGGAGACGACGCCCCGCAGGGAGGGACCTTTACCCTATTTGATCCCGTGGCGAACACCGGGGCAATCCTGTTCGATGCCCTGGTAAAGAAGGGCGAGCCTTTTCACGGGATCTACTTGGCCCGTGGCTCTTCCCTTTCCCGGCTCGTTGCCATAGGCGACCCTTCTCCCCTGGGGGGAACCTTCATCGGCCTGACCTCGATGTCCCTGAATCCTCGAGGGAAGGTGGCCTTCCTTGGATCAGCCATGGGTGGGGTCCCGCAGGCAATTTACCTCACCGGAAGGGCTGGTCTGAAGAAGGTGGTGGCGGTGAATGATGATGTCCCGGGCGGAGGCGTCTTTCGAGAGATCAGTCAAGTGGTACTCAATAATGCCGACGCCGTGGCGTTTGCGGCACGGGTGGAGCACGGCAAGGCGCCCAGGGCCCTCTTCCTTGCCGCAGGGGGTGTCCTCGAAAAGGTAGTTGGTGCAGGTGATACGACCTCCGTCGGCGGTCGATTTGGCGAGTTCATCAACCTTTCTTTCAACGGCCAGGGAGACATGGCCTTTGAAGGGAGGATGTTCGGAGGCAAGGTCCCCTCGGGAATCTTTGTCAGCTCAACGTCGGGTGTGCGGAAGGTGGCAGCCGTGGGAGACTCGTCCCCCGTCGGGGGAACCTTCAAGGACCTGGCTCTCCCTTTGCTGAACGATCACGGAGATGTCCTCTTTTGGGCATCCTTGGAGGGGGCCAAGTTCCCCGCTGGTCTCTTCCTGGCCTCTGATGGTGTCATCAAGAAGGTGGCGGCGAGGGGAGACCCCCTTCCGGGCGGAGGACGGCTCTCTTTTATAGCGCTCAACTACTCTTTCAACCGGAGCGGCATAGCCGCCTTTGAAGCCGCCATTACCGGGGGCGAGGCGAGCGCTGGAATCTTTCTAGCTCAGGACGGAATCGCGACCCCAGTCGTCCGGGTCGGAGACCCAACGCCGCTAGGGGGACGCTTTACCAATCTGACCGCACCCGAAGTCGGCCCTGACGGCACCGTGGCCTTCGCAGGCGGCATAGATGGAGGGCAGGCTGCATCCGGTCTCTTCCTTGCTGTCCCAACCGGAAAATAGCACGGCCTACTATTCCACGTTTCTAAAATGAGCACTTAGCTAATAGCTCTCAGGCCAGAGTGCCGGCTGCCTCCCGGCAAAGGGGTCCTTGGCTCCGTCAGATTTGTGGCGGGACATGGGGGATTACCCTTAGGCAAA
>JBDHDY010000760.1:0-2051 GCA_039591275.1 Gemmatimonadota bacterium
GATAGCCTTCCGAAGCCCGATCCTCGTTGCCACAGGCCCTGCAGATCATCGCATCAACTTCGCTCACAGCGCCTCCTCAAACATCGTACTTCCAATCATACCGCCTGGACGAGAGCCGCGCGACGGAGCCGGCTGAGTTGGGACCCTCGCATTACGGAATCAGGACTGACAGCCCGTGGGGAACGACCACCGCCGTAAACGGTGTCTGCCCACCCAATTCTCCGTCGAGCTGCGTTGGGCGCGCCGGATCAGCTTCCACTTTGACTTCATGGCCGCGCGCGTAGCGGACCCACGGCTCGCGTGGATATCTGCTGAGCAGCGTCGATACGACGCGGAGGGTTTGCCGGGCACCGTCTGCCCTGAGAGCTACCACATCGAGCAACCCGTCGTCCAGCTCTATGTTCTGGCCGAGACTGAGTACCCGAGGGATGATCTCGGCGGCCGTCGACGGTGACACGGTACGGGACCGGCGCGATACCTCGCGCTGTTCCTAGGATTTGTCCGACATAGGCCCCCATACCCCAGCGTCGTTTCGCAGCGTGGGAGGTACCGGCCATGAGTTCGGCATCGTATCCGGCTCCACAGTTCACGGCGAAGTACCGAACGCCGTCGGAGTACTCGACTCTTCCCAAGTCGATCGTGCGAGTTCGGCCTCGCGCCACCACACGCGCCGCCTTCGCTGGGTTCCTCGGAAGCCGTAGGTTGCCGGCCAGGAGATTGCCTGTGCCGCCTGGTATGAGCCCTAGTGGAATGTCACAACCGATCAGCCCGGCCACGGCATTCATGCTCGTTCCGTCGCCGCCGTAGACCACGATTGCGTCCGCGCCGTCCTTCACCCCTTCCCGGGCGAGGTCAGCGGCGCCACTGGCTGCGGTCGTCTCAGCCGTGTCGACGGCGCAGCCCTCGGCGTGCAACACTGAAAGGACGGCGTGCAGCGCCCTGCGGCTGGTGCGGGCGGCGGCCGGATTACTGATTATGAGAACGCGTCGCACTAGTACCGCTTTTCCCAGAAGAGGTCCAAACCGATCTGCTGTACCTGTCTCAAAGGGCCCTGCAACAGGCCACAGCCACGCACTGGGTCGCTGCTCGCCGCCAGGTGCCATTGCCTGCTCAAGCGAAACTCGGCACTGATCCCAACGTTGACGCTGCTCGTAGACGTCTGATCCGACGCACAAAAGCGGGGACTGACCGTCACAAATGCTCGGCTCCCGAACTGACGTCCCACCGCGACTTCGAACCCTGTTAGTCCTTCTCCTAACTCCGGTCGAAATCGCAAATAGTCGATAGGGACTCCGAGATCGGAGATGAGCGATCGTTCCAGCTCACCCGAGACTGCTCCACCCAAGAATTGGGCGGCGGCGAACTCCAGGTAATTCTGACGGCCCTGGGTCCCAGCGGGTTCCGCACCGAGCGCTTGCACGCTCGAGGCGCCAAACAGGAGATACGAGATGATCTCCGGCTCCGGAAGCGCGGGTACGAAATCGCTGGTGAGCGTCAGGTCGGGAGCGTAAAGGGTTCCACCGACGTTGACGAACACCTGGATGTTGTCGCCGCGATTGGTGTGAACGACGTGTCGCGCGTTGATGTCGACGGCAGCATCGAGATCCGGCGTGCCGAAATATTGCACTGTGCCGTCAGTGACGGTGAAATCTCGCACGACGAAGTCGCCAAGGAACGTCCCACGGCTGATGGGGAGTCTGTAGATGCCTCGGGGAGTGTTCAATGTGCCATCTAGTCGATACTGATCGGCGATCTTGCCCGCCACGACTTGTCCCGTGAGTTGGATGTTGGCTTCACTCGATCGCAGCCAGACATCTGAGCCCATTTCGAGCTGCAGGCTGTCGACCCGCAAGCTATCCAACACCCTGTTCTCGAAATCGGCGCCAAGTCCTTGTCGGCGCAGGAACGCCGCGGCCGATTCCCGCGACGCAGTGAGGGACGTGTCGATGAGGGTCACGAAAAGCGTGTCTTCGAGATTGACGATTTCCTTCTCGACGAGATCGGCAAAGTACACGACACCGTTCGTGATCGTGCCACGCCCAGTCAGGGTC
>JBDHDY010000761.1:0-2314 GCA_039591275.1 Gemmatimonadota bacterium
GGCAATGTGCTCGGTCACGATTCGGTACTGGCGAGCGAAGCTGATGCGCATGAACCGACCGAGGATGAACTTGGATCGCGAGCGACCGCAGGAGCTTGGGCCTCGCGACAACGTGGTGCCGTTCAGGAAGTAGCGGCGCTGCCAGCCGGGGAGGAGAGCGGTGAGCGACTCACTCTACGATGACTATTCCAGTGTGCAGGTATATCTCAGCACTGTGTTGCCAGACGATGATCCGATTTCCAAGGCAATGTGGCGGGTAACGCAAGAGATCGAGCGCCTGCGCGCTGAGCTTGCGGCGGCGCGGGAGGATACCGAGCGGCTGAAAGTCTGGCTGGTCGAGCGTATCGCCGAGTCTGTTGAGGAAATGCAGCGACACCACGACAAGGGTAGCGGCATGTCTGACGTGTGGGATGGCATGTCGATTGCCTACCAGCGGTGTGTCAATCAGATCGACGCGGTGCGTGCGGGCGAGGAGAACCCCAGTGAATGAGCCGATGAGCGTTGAGGAACGGGCCGAGACAATGATGCGTGGCATTACGCAAGTTATGCTTGAGTTCGGTTCGCCGCGCCCCATTCCAGACAAGTCGTGGTTCGTCGAGCATATCCGCTCTGCGGCTAAGGCACGTGACGAAGATTGGAAGCGAGGTCTTAAAGTGCTCGACAAACATTACGATGGTTCACTGCCATTTACGGACGGGTGGGGCCAATGGGGAATGCGATTCATTAACCGCCTCGTATCCACGAATGAACGTGCCGCAGCACGAGCGGAGCGGGAGCGGTGTGCAAAAGTAGTTGAGGGATTAGTGGTTCATACTCCAAATGAGAAAGTCTCTGTTGGGCGACGAGCAGCTAAAGCAATTCGTGCGCTGCCGGATGACGGACCAGCAAGCTGAGGGGGAGGGGTGATGGATTTGTCCGGCGTGGTCGCCGTAGTCGGAATCGTAGCGTTTGTTGTATGGATGATAGTTATGACGCTGCGCGTTGACATGCTCGAAAAACAAATCAAAAGGTTGAGCGGGGATTAGTGACGTGATGCTAGCACGTGCGTTGATCTGTCTGGGCGGTGCGGTGGTGTTCGTCTTGGTGCCGCTGTTCCTGTGGGCGAACTACCTAGGGTTGTGATGTATCGGCTGGTGCTGGAGATTGATGAGCTGCCGTGGTTGAACCCTTCGGCCAACCGGCACTGGACGGCGAAGGCGCGCGAGCGGCAACGGTGGATGGTTCTCGTGCGTGCTGCACTGGGCAGGCAGCGCAGACCACCGCGACCACTTCAGCGTGCGCGGGTGGAGTTCACCCGGTTCTCGTCGCGCGAGCCGGATAGCGACAATCTCGTGGCCAGCTTCAAGCTGTGTCGCGACCTGCTGCTACCGATGACTGCTCGCAATCCAGGTGGTGTTGGCATCCTGAAAGATGACGATCCGGCGAGCATTGTTGCAGAGTACCACTGGCAAGAGGCACCGCGAAACATGGGAAGTGTGCGGATTGTGGTGGAGGAGATTGAAGATGGTTGAGGTTGCTGATTCCTTTGCTGAGTGTGGCTGTCCGACAGCACAGGTTGCGCCAGGGCTAGAGGGATTGGTTGTGCTCCACTACGAAGAATGTGAGCACCACGATTCGCTGATTTGTGAGATTTGCTTAGAGGATGTGGAAGATGACGGACACGCTGAAGCTGCCGAAGGCGAATAACTATCACGACATGAACTGGTACACCAAGTGTGTATGCGGTCGTGAATTCACTCAGTATTGGAGCGAGAATCGGGAGCGCAAGACGACCACGAATGTTTCTATGCTCTTTCTGTGCGGCGGAGCGTTGGAGCTGGCACTTGCACGCGATCGGGAAGGTGTTTCGGATGAGCAAGTTCCATCCGTGGTGCCGTAGCTGTGGGGGCACCCAGATTGCGGGGGTCAAGCGTTGAGGCTGTGGCGGTGCCCACCGCTGGATGCCTGGATCACGGAGCGGCAGTGCGGGATCAATCACGAGCGGGCGAGCAGGGCCCCTGCGAAGCTCACTCGGGGGGCGATGCGAAATCCCCTCGCTAACTCCACACAGATCCGATTGAAGGCGAGCTGTCTGGGCTGCGCGGGTGTTGTCTCGCTGGCGGCGGTTCCCGGAGCAGAGCCGCCCAGAGATGTGCCTGAGACGCGCGAGACGGGCGCCTACGGTATGGAAAATCCGAAATAGGTCCCCCAGCCCCTGTGAGCCACTTAGGGCGGATTGGCGATACCTGCTGGGTGGAATTACCCCCTCTGCTTTCGGGGCTCGGCAATGGCGATCACGAACACCCTGCGGGAGGAGCCGCGCCCTTCCTCACCA
>JBDHDY010000762.1:0-2002 GCA_039591275.1 Gemmatimonadota bacterium
ACGACCGTTCCCCCGCGACGCACGTGCTCATATCGGGCATCGAGAATCAAGTACGGCACGTCGCCCAACGGCCGCTCGCGCCACCGCTGGAGCTCGTCGTGAACTTAGCCCGGCTTCGCCGGGGACTTTGACGTCGGATCGCAGGTGTCTGTTGGCCTCAGGGTCCAGGGTAGGTATGCTGTCCTCCCCGAGGACGGCTCATGCAGGAGAGAGGCAACACGCGTGCTGAGAACGGGTTCGCCCTCAGGCGTTCGGACGCCTTCAGGGAGGCGTGCCCTTCCTTGCCAGAGCAGTCCGCCGCGGCAGGGACATTCTCGGAGAGGGTCGACAAGAACACGTTCAAGCAGATCTTCCGGGACCACTGGGAGGCCTTCAAGGCCAGGTATTCCCGTTTTGACGCGCCTGCCTATGACACCGTCGTCCAGAAAATGCTCGACTGCGGCGACTCGGAGAAGATGGGCTACGTCCAATACCGCTGTCTCCATTGCGGAGAAACCCGCCGGATTGCGTTCACCTGCAAGTCTTCTTTCTGCCTGTCCTGTGCCCAACCGCGGATGAGTCAATGGTCCGATTTCATCGGGCGCCGCCTGTTCCCCGAAGTCACCTATCGTCACTTTGTCCTGACCACCCCCGACTTTCTCCGCCCCTGGTTTTATCGGTGCCCCGACCTGCTCAGCGAATTGATGCGAAGGGGTTATGCCTGTTTGCAGGACATCTTCCGCACGACCACCGGCAAGTCGCTCGACATCGGCTGCGTGATGGTGCTGCAAACCTTCGGGCGTTCGGGAGAGTATAATCCTCATCTACACATCCTCGTCACCGCGGGCGGGCTGACCGCCGAGGGAAACTGGAAGAACGTGACCTTCATTCCCTACGAGGTGATGCACAGGAAATGGCAGTACCATCTGCTCGACCTGCTCCGACAAGAGGTGGACGATCCCCGTGTCCAGCAGGACATCGACCGAGGCTGGAAAAACTACCCCAAAGGATTCGTGGCCCATCTTCAACCGGGAGATGTCCCGCCAGGCGGAAAGGGACTGGCCGAATATCTGGCCAAGTACGTGGTCTCCCCGCCGATCTCCGTCCGCCGCCTGGAGGAGTACGACGGTCAGGAGGTCCGCTACTGGTACAAGGATCACAAGACGCGGGCCATCCAACATGCCACCCTGCCGGTGCTCCGCTTCATCGGCCGGATGGTGCAGCACGTCTTGCCCAAGGGCTTTCAACGCATTCGCTACTTTGGTCTGCACAGTCACCCCCGCTACCAGCAGGCGAGGGAACAATTGGCCGGGGTTCTTCCCGCCTCCAAGTCTCTCGATCCCCGGGGTTACCGCGTGCTGCCGCGGCCCGCCTTCACTCAGTTGTTCCTCGCCACCTTCGGTCAAGACCCGCTGTTGTGCCCCCGCTGTGGCACGCCGATGGAGTGGGAATTGCTGTATCATCCCGAATATGGGATTCTCAAGGAGGCCGAACTCTTCGAGGAGGAGCCATATGAACGAACTACCTCCCAATGCTCCGGACTGGCTACGGCAGATGATGGAGGAGATCCCATGGCACGCCCCATCGCACTGGTACAACTACCGTTGCCGTTCATGTGACCACCGCGACTGGATCGAAGACATCATCGTAGACGGCTTCCCACCAACGGAGCCTGGAGGATACCCTGCGCTATTCTGCCCGGAATGCGGAGGCGAGTTCCTCAGGGACGCCTCCGTCCAGGAACAAGAGTCTTACCTGAAACCCGAACGCCTCCGTCCAGGAACAAGAGTCTTACCTGAAACCCGAATCAGGGTGAGCACGGATCCTCGCCCTCATCCAACCCAACGCCCTTTCTCAAGGCTCGGCAGACTGCCCACTGTTACGAATCCCTATTGGATCAAGTTACAGTTGCTGCGGCACGCGGGTCTTCAATAGGCCCGGGCAGTCGGGGAAGTCGTGCAGGCGGGGCCAGATCTTGGGGCAGAACTTGCGAATGAAGGTGTTCAACGAGACGATCGTCCAA